>CAXHHS010000045.1:0-16224 GCA_964015645.1 uncultured bacterium | reverse complement strand
GATGCAATGGAGTCTCGTGGGCTCGGAGATGTGTATAAGAGACAGTTTCTGAAGCGATGTATCCGCAACGGAATTTTTATTCCAGTAATCGGAGTTGATGGAATGCGTGCGCACAGCGCGAGTGGTCAACATTTGCGGATTTCGGAAACCGCTTTTGGCCTGCTCTTCCCAGACAACAATTGTATAAGGAAATTCTGCCTCAAAGGTGATTTTCAATGTTCGGCTTATATCGTGATAGTTAACCCGGTAGACTTTTAATGGGCCGGAAGATAATTCCGGTTTTGTAACGGTTTTTAATTCCGCTGTGGCATTCTCTACCGAAAAATCCCGGTGCCGCAGCCGGAGAAATTGGGAACCGGGAATTAATTTGATTTCCCCGGTTGGCAACCCGGCGGGGTTTAAGCGAATTTTAGTCCAAATCTCATCTTCCAGCAACACTGCATCAACCGTAAATTCCTGATCGGCTTCCGCCTGAAAGTAGGAATGCAGCATTCCTTTGTATTCACCATTTCGCAAATTTAGCTGAGAGTAAGTATGCCCGCACCATTCCTGGGAAGATGTGGCAACTTTCAGCGTTTTTTTACCGGTAGCCACCGGGGTAAATATCGATGAGATCATCGAATAGGGATAAATTCCGGTGTTGAAACTCCGCGTTAAATTCAATTTTAACACCGATTCGGCATTTTTCGGGCGGTCGCCGTATTCGTATTTTACTTGTTTATTCGGCAAAAAATCCTCCGTCACAAAAATCAGCACCGCATCACCTTCATGAATTTCTCCATACCGCGCCTGCTGTAATTTGTAGCGAGTTAATTCCGCTTTGCCGCTATACCAATAATTATTGAACTCAGCATGTTCCGGCGGAACAATATCGTCTCCGCCACCGCCAACCGCAGTGCAACTCAGGAAGAAGCTGGCGAAAACAAGGTTTATTATCTTTTTTACATTGCAAATAGATTTGATGAGCATAAGGCTTCTCACTTTTTGGTTTTTATGTAATTTCTAGGATATATCAGCATCCTGAGTAGCGATCCCGGAGTTTGGGATTGCGTATCGAAGGGTGCGGCAAGCGTCCTCCGCCCTCTTCGATACGCCGAACAAAATACGTTCGGCTACTCAGGATGCTAATTCGGAGTAATTTTTAATTCACACATCCGTAATCATGACGAACACGAAACACGCATCAGGCAACACGTCAATACACATCCTTCACAAAACTTTGCAGCCAGCGCGTGGTAACGGATTTTGGCCGAAATATTGAACCGAATACTGCTCGCTCTGCAATCAACTGGGCACAAATTCCCAATATTTGCGCGACGGAAAACATTACAGTGTAGTATCCTAAATCTGTCATCCCAAAGTGGTAAAGCAGTGCGCCGGAAATGCCATCGATATTGGGGTAGGGGTTTTTGGCTTTTCCCTGCTTCTTCAGCAGCGGCGGCACTACGTTGCCCAGCATCTCTACAATTCGAAATACCGTATCATTCGGACAAATGGTTTTGCCAAAATCGAACAAGGCTGTGTAGCGAGGATCGTGGAAGCGTAAAACCGCATGGCCAAACCCGGGAATCACTTTACCGGATTGCAGCAGATTCCAGGTATAATCTTTTAAAGCAGCTTTTTCCGGAACGCCGCCAAATTCCGTTTCAATCGTTTGAACGAATTTAACGCTTTCCTGGTTTGCCAATCCATGAAGGGGGCCGGCAAGGCTGTTCATCGCCCCGGAAATGCTGTAATAAAGATCGGACAGGGATGAGTTTACCACCCGGCTGGTTAAAACGCTGGCATTCGCGCCTTCGTGATCGCTATGCACCACTACAAATCGCTTTACGAATTCTTTGAAAGTGCTGTTAGGATCTTCAATGCCGAGCATATTGGCAAAATTATCCGAGAAATTTAATCCCGGCTGCGGCGGTATAAACTCTTTTTTTTGAATCCCCACGCGATAAATCGTCGCAGCGACTACGGGTAAGCGCGCGATAATATTTAACGCATCTTCCAGCGTTGCTTCCCAACGATCTGTTTTCGCCATTCCTTCATTATACCGTTTCAAAAAAACAGACTCTCGCTGCATTGCCAGCATCGCGATGCTTAGCATTGTCATGGGATGGGTATCTTCCGGGAGTTTCATTAATGTTCGCCAAACATACTTGGGAACTTCCGCCCGGCTTTGGATATCGTTTTCCAGCGCTTGCAATGCTTCTGGTGAGGGCAGCTCGCCGGTGCATAATAGAAAAAATATTTCCTCGGCGGAACGGTCGATCAATTCCAGCACCGGGATGCCGCGAATGTATAGCCCGTCTTTGGGATCAACATAAGAGGTATCGCACAATACCGCATTTACACCGCGCCAGCCTTTAAAAAGTTGCTTAACCGTTATTCGGGAAACAACTGTGTCAGCATTTTCCTTTAGTAACTCGCGTGCCGCCGACCGCCAGAGCGGGATTTTTTCTTCTAACGTTTCTTTCAAATTTGCCATATTCGTTCTCTTTATGTATTTTTTAGATACCAAATCTTCGATAAGAAAAAAGTAATTTTCAGTAATCTAAAAAGCAATGAATTAAAGATTAAAAAGTGAAGTTTCTGTTAGAACCTTTTTACAGCGAAAACAGTAAAATAAAAACTATAAAGTAATGGAAATTATAAATGTAAATGGATTTACTTTTAGCAGCATTATTGTTTTACATAAAGGAGTTGGCAAGAAACAGGGAAGCATATTTATCTTATCGATTTAGTTTCCGATAATTTAAAAACGACTGCTTGACATAAATTGGAATTCTTGTATATTGGTATTGTAACAGAGTAATAGGGTAATGGTCTTTGTGATTTTTTCAGAGCAATAAACGCTTCCGTTTACATTACTCTCTGAGACTACGGATCCAGCCCCGGTATAACGAATTCGGTTCATACGCTTCTGCTTTTGCACACTGTCTCCTCTACCCCCTCCTTTTTAACCTGCTTTTTTCAAGGAAGAATCTTCGCCGTTAGGAATATTTATTTAGATGTCTAACAAACAAATCGAAGGAGACGAATACAATGGCAGCAACCAACCAGTTATTAGACAACATCCAAAAAAAGTATTTTGACAAGGAATTTCAAGCGCTTACCTGGACCGGCTCCTTTGAAGCATATTTGGAGATGGTGAAAAAGAACCCGGAGTTACTCCGTACTAGTTACCAGCGTTTGTACGATATGATTCTTTCTTTCGGAACCGAGGATTATGAAGACTCTCGGAAAAAAATGACCCACTACCACTTTTTTGATGACCCCATCGAAGACGGCAAAGACGCTGTTTATGGCCTGGATGCCTACTTAATGAAATTGATGAACACACTAAAAGCTGCTGCATATCGCTACGGCACCGAAAAGCGTGTTCTGCTGTTGCACGGTCCGGTCGGAAGCTCGAAAAGTACCATCGTGCGATTGATGAAAAAGGGGCTGGAATATTATTCTCGAACGGAAGAAGGCGCTCTATATTCTTACGAGTGGGTCAACATCCCCAAACATTTTGATAAGCCGGAAGACCCCGAAAAGGAAACTATACCCTGCCCCATGCACCAGGATCCGCTGTACCTGGTGCCGGAAAGAATTCGAGGTGAATTTTTAAAAGATTTATTAGGTACAAAAGCCGAGGATGTTTTTTTGGAAGGTACCCTGAATCCCAATTGCCGTCAAATATACCGGGACTTGTTAAGTCTGCACAACGGTAATTGGAAAAAAGTAATGGAACATGTTCGTGTAAAACGAATTTTGCTATCGGAAAAAGACCGCGTTGGCATTGGCACATTTCAACCCAAGGATGAAAAGAACCAGGATTCCACGGAATTAACCGGTGACATTAACTATCGCAAAATTGCGGAATATGGTTCAGACTCCGATCCCCGGGCTTTCAACTTTGACGGCGAATTTAACATTGCCAATCGTGGTATCGTCGAGTTTATCGAAATGCTTAAATTGGATGTCGCCTTTCTATACGACTTATTGAGCGCCAGCCAGGAGCACAAAATCAAACCGAAAAAATTTCCCCAAACTGATATTGATGAAGTGATTATCGGCCATACCAACGAACCGGAATATCGCAAACTGCAAAACAACGAATTTATGGAAGCCTTGCGCGATAGAACGGTCAAAATCGATATTCCCTATATTACCAAACTGTCGGAAGAAATCAAGATTTACAAAAAAGACTATAACAACGAAAAAATCCGCGGAAAATTTATTGCTCCGCATACCATTGAAATGGCGGCGATGTGGGCAGTTTTAACGCGGTTAGAGGAACCCAAAAAAGCCAACCTAACCCTGGTTCAAAAAATGAAACTGTACGATGGCAAATTAATCCCCGGTTTTACGGAAGATAATGTGCGGGAATTGCGCAAAGAAACCCGCCGGGAAGGGTTGGAGGGAATTTCTCCACGCTACGTTCAGGATAAAATTTCCAATGCGATTGTGAAATACCACAACGAACCAACGGTAAACCCTTTTATGGTTATGAATGAATTGGAAAGCGGTCTCGATCATCATAGTTTAATAACAGATGAGGCGCTTAAGAAAAAATACCGGGAAGTGATACAAGTCGTCAAAAAGGAATATACTGAAATCGTAAAAAACGAAGTGCAAAGAGCCATTAGCGCAGACGAAGACGGCATTAAACGCTTGTTTGCAAATTACATCGATAATGTGAAAGCCTATGTGCAAAGAGAAAAAGTGAAAAACAAATATACCGGGGAAGATGAAGAACCGAATGAAAAACTGATGCGCTCCATCGAAGAAAAAATCGATATTCAGGAAAGCCGTAAAGACGATTTCCGCCGCGAAATTATGAATTACATCGGTGCATTAGCATTGGAAAGCAAAAAATTTGACTGGAAAAGTAACGAGCGGTTGGCCAAAGCGCTGGAACTGAAAATGTTCGAAGACCAAAAAGACAGCATTAAACTCTCCTCGCTGGTGTCTTCGGTAATGGACAAGGAAACGCAGGAGAAAATAGATATCGTTAAAAGCCGCTTGATCAAAAATTTCGGTTACGACGAGCACAGCGCGACAGATGTTTTAAATTACGTTGCCAGCATTTTTGCCCGTGGTGATATTCAAGAAGATTCGTGATTCGTGAAATTGGGTTTTTCGCTTGTAAGTAATTTTAAAAATCACGTACCGCGTACCACGTTCTTCAAATCAGCAGCCAAATGTAAACAAGTAGGGCAAAGAAAAGACAAATTCAGGGAGCAACGCCATGTTAATGCATATCGACAACGATTACAACCGCTTCCGGCAGATTATAAAAGGCAAAATTAAAGACAACCTTCGCAAATACATTTCCAGCGGCGAGATGATCGGCCGGCAGGGAAAAGAGCTGATTAGCATTCCCCTCCCGCAGATCGATATTCCCCGCTTTCGCTTTGGTGATAACGGTCGCGGCGGCGCCAGCCAGGGTGATGGCCAGCCGGGCGATCCGCTTAGCGGCGGCGATGGTGAAGATGGCGCAGGCGGGGCTGGAAACCAGCCCGGCTACCACTTGCGAGAGGTTGAATTAACCTTAGATGAATTGGCTGAAATTCTCGGCGAGGAATTAGAATTACCGAATATTGAGCCAAAAGGCAAAAAAGCAATTATCGCCGAAAAAGATCGCTATACCGGGATAAAACGCGTTGGCCCGGAGTCGCTGCGGCATTTCAAAAGAACGTTCCGGGAAGCGCTAAAACGCCAGATCATTTCCGGGCAGTTTAAGATCGATAAACCGCAAATTGTTCCGATAAAAGACGATTTTCGCTACCGATCCTGGAAAACCACCCTGCTCCCGCAGAGCAATGCGGTTATCATTTATATGATGGATGTTTCCGGCTCAATGTGGGATGAACAGAAACACATAGTTCGTCTGGAAACATTTTGGATCGACACCTGGTTACAATATCAATATAAAGGAATTGCAACGCGCTATATTATTCACGACGCCCAGGCGGCAGAAGTGGATCGCGAAACCTTTTTTACCGTTCGCGAAAACGGTGGTACCGTTATTTCATCTGCCTACGACCTCTGTAATAAAATTATTCGGGAAGACTATCCCTCGGATGAATGGAATATTTACGCTTTCCACTTTTCCGATGGCGATAACTGGTCACGCGAGGATAACAAAGCCTGTGTGGAAATCCTATCAAAATCTGTTCTTCCGCGCGTAAACCTGTTTGGCTACGGCCAGGTCGAAAGCACCTACGGCAGTGGCGAATTTATTGATTATCTCGATGAAAATGTCACCGAAAGCGATAATCTAGTACTCTCCTACATTCCGGATAAAGATTCAATTTACGACTCTATCAAAGACTTTTTAGGAAAAGGGAAATGAACAGTATAACGAAAGAAGACATTGCCCGGCTGCAACCGGGAATCGAAAAAATTGCTGCTGGTTACGGCCTCGATTTCTTTCCGGTTATTTTCGAATTGGTCGATTACGATACCGTCAGCCAATTGGCTGCCTATGGCGGATTTCCCGTTCGCTATCCCCATTGGCGATTTGGGATGGAATACGACCAGCTTTCCAAAGGGTATCGCTATGGGTTGCAAAAAATCTACGAAATGGTCATCAACACCAATCCCTGCTACGCATATTTAATGAAGTCCAATCCGATTGTCGATCAAAAATTGGTGATGGCCCATGTGTATGCTCATTGCGATTTTTTCAAAAACAACTATTATTTTGCCCATACCAACCGGAAGATGATTGATGAAATGGCTAACCACGCCATTCGCGTTCGCCGCTATATCGATTTGCACGGTCTGGAACCCGTCGAGGATTTTATCGACATCTGCCTGTCTTTGGAAAATTTAATCGACTATCATTCTCCTTACATTAAACGGGATAGTGATGCGGAGGGTACTAATGGCACGTATCAGCCCAAACGGGTAAAAAGGCTCCGCAGCAAACGCTATATGGAAAAATACATCAACCCCCCGGAATTTATTGAAGCGCAGCTCAAAGAAATAGAAGAAGAAGGCAAAGACCAGCGCGCGATACCGGAACAACCGGAGCGAGATGTGCTGGTCTTTTTAATGGAACACGCTCCGCTGGAAAACTGGCAGCATGACATTTTGGGAATTATTCGGGAAGAAGCATATTATTTTGCCCCCCAGGGAATGACCAAAATTATGAACGAAGGCTGGGCAACCTATTGGCATTCAAAAATGATGACGGAAGATATTATGGACGCCTCCGAGGTAATCGATTATGCCGAACATCATTCGGGGACAATTGCCAACCATTCCGGGCGGCTTAATCCCTATCGAATTGGTGTTTTATTGTTCAAGGATATCGAAGATCGCTGGAACAGAGGAAGATTTGGTAAAGAATATAATGAGTGCGAAAACATCATCGAAAAGCGAAATTGGGATAAAAAAACCAACCTGGGACGTGAAAAAATATTCGAAGTTCGCAAGTTGTATAACGATCTTACATTTATCGATGCGTTTTTAACAGAAGAGTTTTGCCGGGAACACAATATGTTTTCCTTCGCCTATAACAAAGGCAACAAGCGCTACGAAGTTGAATCTCGGGAGTTTGTAGCCATTAAACAGAGGCTATTGCAAAGTTTAACAAACCTGGGGCAGCCGCTTATCTCCGTTCTTGATGCCAACTATAAAAATCGCGGCGAGTTGTTAATGCGCCATCAATATGAAAATACTGAGTTAGACAAGGCATATTCCACGGAGACGCTTCAAAATTTGCATTCCCTTTGGAAACGCCCGGTTCATATTCAAACTCAATTAGAAGAAAAAGAAATTATTCTGAGTTTTGATGGAAAAGATTTTAAACAGAATTGGATTTCTGAAAATTAATTGCGAACTTTGGGAGTAAAAATAAACCATTAGAAGGAGGTGTGTATTAATGACAAACTATGGAAAGTTACTCGTTACGAAACTTCAGGATGAAAAAAGTCGCGCATTCCCCGAGCCAAGGAAAAAATATCACCATTTGCAATACGAAGACGCAGACCTGCAATTTCAAATTCGCTATAAAGAAGTTGAAAAATATGGTATTGTATTGGATTATATTTCAATCAATAAATCCGGCCCGATTTTAGATATCGATGTGATTAAGAAGCGAATTGGAGACCAGGCTGATACGATTCAAAAGCAAATCACATTCCTGTTAGAGGATTTTAAGTTGATCGAAATGGATCACCAGAGTAAACGTGCTCAATTGCGCAGCTATCCGCCCTACAAGGAAGAAGATTCAAAATATTTTTACGAAATTATTTTGGATGAAGGGACTAAAGTTCATTTTCAACGCTACGAGTTCAACATGAAGAAGAAGCGTTACGAAAAGATCACATCGCAACTAACGATCGAAACATTCGAAAGATTGGTAAACGAGCTTGTCGCGATCCTCGATTGAAGATTGTTGTTTGAAAATTGAAGATTAATAAAACAAAAGCCCAATGGATAAAAAACATCCGTTGGGCTTTTGTTTTCTATATTGTTTTACTCGTACCGAATCTGCTTGGTAACGCAATGTGAATATTCAAGCCAATATTCAATTTTCAATCACAAAAGCCCCCAGCGTTTGCGAAAAAACCATTCCGTTCCCAATAATAAAATAATAAGCGCCAGCCAGTGCCAGTAATTCCATACAAAATATTCCGAGAAAGTATATTGCACCCTGCTCTCTAATTTTGCTTCCGGGAAGCGTTTTACGAATTGTGCCGGTGAATATGAAATGCCATCGGTTTGCTCCGCCAATTGGCGCATTAAGGTATGATTTGCGGGAATTTGCTGAAATTCGAGAAAAAAAGGTTTTACCGTAAACTTGCCGGTTCGCACGCCAATGGTTTCATCTTTTCGTTTTGCTTCAACGCGGTAGCGAAATTCGCTGACGGGAAGGCCGGAAAATGATTGGCGGTAAAAACCATTGCCCTCCGCAATCATCTCATCTGACTGTTGCGTGGTATCGCTGGTGATAGAGACGACAACCCGGGCATCGCTAATTGGCTGGTAAAATTCATCGTACACCTGCCCGGAAAAAACAACTGGCTCGCCGACGTTATAAATCCGTTGCAGCGGTTTAATTTGAACTTGATGAATATCCTCGCGATTTACCAGCCAGCGAATGGCGCGTTCCATAAAACGGGTAAAAAATTCCTCTCGCGAGGGATCTTCCTGAAGCTGAAAATGCCAGTTGCTAAAATTAGTCCCATTAAAAACCAGGTGCTTAATTTCATTTTGGCGATAAGCATAACAAACCGGTATGTTGCCGATAGCAGCGACGTTATTTTCTCCCACCGGAACATCCGGGGTTAACAGCAATTGGCTCCCGCTGCGCATTTTGATCTGCCGGTAAATTTCAAGTGGGGGCAGTTCCTTCCAAAGTAAGTCATTGGCCGCTTCGCTTTCATCCAATTTGCTAACCGGGTGAAGCCGTCCGCCATTACTCAATTTAACAAATTGGTTTTCGATTGGCGTTAACCGCGAAACCAGTTCGAAGGGCAACAATTGCTCATACGTGCTGAGCTTTTGGAAATAAGAATGCTGCGATACCATCCAAAAGATAGGAGCCTGACGCTGTGTTACTTGCGCCATAATATCTTTGAGGTCCGTTGTGCTGCTGTTCGGCGTAGGAAATCCATAAAAGATAAACAAATCTTGTGAATCGAGTTTGGCTTCCCGAAATCGTTTTTCGTAGTATTTGCCGGCGGATTGTTCGGTCAAAAAAGAGAATTCGTAATCTTCTAACTGCTTTCCGATATAGGATAATGTCTGGCGGTCAAAATTCGGCGTACCGCTAAACACCAGCACTTTCAGCTTGCTTTTGAGCACCTGTACGCGGGCAGTGTGCTGATTATTACGATCCGTTACTTCTCCCGCCAGCGTTTGGAGATTGATCGTATAATTAAAATCGCCGGCTTCTTTCGCCGTTATCTCCAGGGTTTCCTTTTGCTCAAACCCGGATTTTCCGAATGTCACCATTTTACGCGCTAATTGGTTTCCGCCTTCCGATACTGTGAGTAAGGCCTGCTGACCGTCGTAGCCATTTTGCCAAAAGGTTACTTCAATGGGCAGTTCTTTATTTACATAAGTAACCTGGTTGGTTTGCGCCCTGCGAATGGCAATATCTTTTGGCACTGTCGAATCGCCAATTAGCACGGTGTAAATAGGCACTGTGGAATTTTGAACCGGTAAAAAAGGATTTGCACCCTGGTTATAAATGCCATCGCTAACCAGCACCAGCGCCTGGAGGTTTTCTCCGGAGAGACTATCGAACGCAGAGTTGAGGGCATGGGTGATATTGCTGCCATCGACATCGAATTTAAAAGAATCGCTGCGCCAATAACGGGTATTCAAATCGAATTGAAATTGTTTTAATTCCAGCGAATCAACGGCACTCAAATTATTCAAATGATCGACGACAAACAATAACGAATCGCCACGTTCTCCATAGGATTCTTTGATTTTCATGCTGGCTGAATTATCGAGCAATACGCCGACAACCGGCTTTTCATTGTGCTGGTAAAGGAGGCGTAGAATTGGTTCTAATATCAGGAAAAACAATACGATAAGGCTTAGCGACCTTAAGATGAATGTAAAGGTTTTTCTACCGGCAGATAGTGGCGGAAGTGTCCGAAAATAAAAGAGGTAGGCCAGCCCTACAATACCGATTGCCAAAAGTGCAAACAGCCAATTGGGCCAATTTAATTTTAGAAAAATATCTTGAATCATCCTTGTTAATAGCTCCTATTAAAATTAGCCACTGATCGATGCGGATTACCACGGGTTTCAACTGCTTTTTAACAATTTTTATATAAATAAATCCGTGCTGATCAGTGTAAATTTGTGGCTTCAATAAACTGTATTCATACTGAATTCAAATAATAGCTCGGATACGCTGCGTCCCTAAGATTTAAAAACAAATGCTTATCCGCCTAATGGTAAAGACGGATAGGCATTTAGTTCCAGGTCGGATTGGAAACCGTTCTTTAACCGCTCCAACCCGGCGCGGGCAATCATTGCCGCGTTGTCAGTGCAGAACTGCATTTCCGGGAAAAAGACGGTTAAATGAAATTTTTCAGCTTCCATTTTCATGCGATCTCTTAAATGAGAATTTGCCGCAACACCGCCGGCAACCGCAATTTGCCGTACCTGATACGTGCGTGCAGCGCGGATTGTTCTATCAACCAATGCTTTTACCGCCGCCGATTGAAATGAGGCGCAAATATCCGGCAGGTGTTTTACTTTTTCTTCTTCTGACAATTGATTTACAAAATTCAGAACCGCTGTTTTAAGGCCGCTGTAGCTAAAATCAAATGTTTTTTCCTTTGAAAGCCCAATAGGAAATTTGACAAAATTTGCATTCCCTTGCTGTGCTAATTTATCCACTTGCGGGCCGCCGGGATAGGGCAGACCTAACAATTTTGCCACTTTATCGAATGCTTCGCCAACGGCATCATCACGGGTTTTACCAATAATTTTATACTGCAAATGCTCCTTTATCAACACAATTTGGGTATGGCCGCCGGAAACAATTAAACACAACAGCGGCAATTCAATTTTCGTATCACCCAAAAAGTTTGAGTATACATGCCCTTCGATATGGTTTACACCGATAAACGGTTTTTTGAGCACTGTTGCCAATCCCTTTACATAATTTACACCGACCAAAAGCGCCCCGATTAATCCTGGCCCATTTGTGACAGCAATGCCGTCAATTTCTGCCATTGTTTTACCGGATTTTTCGAATGCGGAATCTACAATCGGAATAATTTTACGCAAATGCGCGCGAGAAGCCAGTTCCGGCACAACGCCGCCAAATTGCAAATGTACACTTTGCGAAGAAATAACATTTGACAGAACTGTTGAATTCTCGATAACAGCTGCGGAAGTTTCGTCGCAAGACGTTTCTATGCCTAAGATGATCATATCCTTACCTCCGCTTCCGCTGCACAATTAAATCAAGCTGCGCCGGGCGCGATTCCGCATGAGAGATATTTAAACTGGTATTCAACCTGGCTCTAATTTTTGATTTTGCCGGTTTGCGCGGGTTCCAGTCTTCCTTAAAATCGATAAACACTTTAAAATCCTTCTCCGAAGCTTCCGCTAAAATTTTTTCGCCGCCTTTGGCATATACCGTAACCACCGAAGGCAGCGGCACAACATCGTAAGTATCCGGTACATTATCGACCATTACCGGCACATTTTCAATTTCTTTTTCTGCTAATCGTTGAATATCGAAAAATATGTCAATTTTTTCCGGGGTATACTGGCCATAAAAATCAGGGTTTTTTTGAATCAGCATTTGATTGTTAAAGGAAAGATTTACTGCCGTGTGTTTTTCTTTAACGGTTGTAATTGCATCGATGGTATCAACATAGGAGGCCGGCCCGGTTAGCGTAATCGAATCCGGTTTGGAAGATGTTGTCGCCCAAATAAAACCAGGCTTGGTCTCAACTTCAGCCTGCACCAGTACCGGAATTTTTTTCTCCACGCGTTTATCCAACTCAAATTTAAGCGCATGGGGACGGATAATCGATTTCACATCCACGGATACTTCCCGGGGAATTTTTACATATCCCGGGTGATCGCTTAAATTCATTTCATAGCTGCCGGTTTCATCGGAAAGGTCAATTTCATACGCCGGTTCGTAAAAATTTAGCTGTAATAGATCGATGCCTCTCCCGGTAAATGCAACCCGAACTTCATTCGGAGGAGGGTATTTTAGCCAAATATCATCATTGTTAATAGTGATATTGAGCGGAATATCCAGCGAATAATCGTATTCCTTGTTCATCTTCACCATAAACCAGAAGATGAACGCCAGGATAAATACTGCTAACAACGCTTTATAATTTTTTTGGGTGGGTTCGCTTTTCATATCCTCAACTGAAGCTGATCCCCAACAGATACATTTAGTTCCCGGGCAGCATTGCCCATGTTTTGAGCAATTTGCAGAAAATCCGAGCTATCCCAGGTTAACACAAATCCACCTTCTGCCACTGCGCCAAATGTTTCTTCTATTTGGGTTAATTCCATATTTTGAATGCAAACGTTGATTTTTGAAACAGCTTCCAGCGCCGTGGTATCGCTTTTGTGGAAGTTGAGAATCAAATTGCCAAAGTGGTCAATATGAATAACTCGTGGCAAAAACTCGTGATCGTTGACCTTTTGCGGCGGTTTTAAAAATGAATCCACTTCCTTAAGCGGTTTTAGATATTTTTCGATATCATGGCCGGTGGCAATCCAGGCTGCTACCCTGGCGAAGACATCTCGCCCATGAAATGTCGGGGAAATTTTTTCAGTAAACGTCTTTAACCGAATTTCCCACGCCTGGTACCCTTCACGCCGGTACACAAAACTAAAAATACCGTTATCCGGCCCAACGAAAATATGCTGGCTGGTTTTTACGACAATGGCCTTTCGATGTGTTCCCACACCCGGATCGACCACGGCGACAAAAATCGTTTTATCCGGGAAATAGGGGTAACAATTATTGATGCAAAAGGCCGCACGATGAACATTGTATGGAGAAATATCATGGCTAATATCAACGACGTTTACACTCGGACAAATGGATAAGATTCGCCCCTTCATAGCGCCAACATAGCCATCTTCGGTTCCGAAATCCGTTATCAGTGCGATGCTTGAATTTTTCATGTCAAATACCATTTTTATTTTCTTTAAAAATCGGCGCTAATTTAATACAACAATAAAAGGATATAAACTCGTTTTTGTTTCAAATTTCATTTGGAGAGTTTTCCAAACGTAAAAATACTTACATCATCATTCATTCTTCATTTATATTCTATCAATTCGTTAAATACGAGCTTTTGAAGGTAGGAAATTCACTTGAGTCGCTACACCAAGCAAATTTACAACATCTTTTTGTCTTGCATATTATTTTATATGTTATCAACCTCTCATCTTTATGGCCAATTAGTCCCTGCCAACAATGATTCATTACCGGAGGCGCTTTCCGAAAGGCAACGAATCCGGCAGCTACCGGCGAATTTTTTAAAAGGTATTGCTGCCTCAAATTATAAAAAAGATAGTAAAATTGAATACTTTCCATTGACATCTTTGGAACTGCCGAGTGTTTTTTTACCGGCAAATAGCACACATCCGAGAATGCTTACTTTATTACAGATTCAACGCGCCAGGCAAAATATTCCCCGGGAGCCGTATCAAACTTGGTATCAATTGCTAAAAGAACAGACCGATCCCTATATCATACAAAATAACCCGGTTTTGAAGGAGCCGACCTTAAAATCTGTGGAAGATATTAAAACACTGGCATTTATCTACCGGGTCGAAAACGATGAACGATACCTGATAGCAATAACAAAGTTGCTATCGCAATTACCGGAACCGCCGAAAGTGGTTAATATCGAAGGTGGGGCGAATAGCCATGGATGGGGCGATTTTTTAGAGTCCGCCCAGGCAATCCCGGCAATTTGTGTCGCACTGGACTTGGTTTATGATGACATCGAAACGTCAATTCGCAATAGAACCCGAAGAATTCTCTCCGAAATAGCTCAGCAGTTACTAAATGCATTGATATACACGACCGGTAATAATCACATGACGGTGATGGCAATAGCGATTTTATCGGTTGCGATTTTAGAGGATCACCCCGAACAATTTATCGCGAATACTCGCAATGCGATATGGCAACGGGGTTTGCAGTATCTCTCTCGCGGGTTGGGATTAATTTCCCCTGATGGCGGGTATGCTGAAGGTGTGTATTATGGCAATTTTATCACTAATTACATTGCGCCGTTTTCGGTGTATTTTCAGAATATTACCGGTTTAAAATTATATGAGCATCCTTACCTGGAACGAATGATAAACTGGTTGATCGCTAACGAAAAAGGCAGCGGCCAGTACAGTAGCTTTGATGATGCTTTTCAGGTTCGCTTTTTTATCCTGCCGGTTATTATTTCGCAATCGCGATTAAAGCAAAATTGGTATGCTGCCTGGCGGTCATTGCCGCCGCTGGAGCGCGTGAGGGCCAATCTTGTGGAAGCAATTGCCGTATTTGAAGTAATGATGAATGAGATGCGAACAACCGAGCCAAACATTCAATTTTTCCCGGAGTACGGCCAGGCTGTCTTTCGTGATAAAGCGGTGTCGCCGGATATCTATGCCTCATTTCTTTCCGAGCGAGAAGACTGGTTTGCCAGCCGCCACGAGCATATCGATCCTTTTAACTTTGAATTGAGCGCTTTTGGAGAAGACATCATTGTTGATGGCGGGTATGGGCGTGGCACAACTGATATAAACCGCCACTGGTATTTATCTGCCCGGGCGCATAACGGTATTTTAATTGATGGATTCGGTACGTACCAGAACCCGATTTGGGGCGATCCTATCGCTAGCAAAATGGAACATGGCTTTCAAACACAAAGCTCAGCTTCGATAGCGATGCACCATTTTATTGGCAATCTTGAGTTGCAACGAAAGGTTTATTTTGTACGTAATCGCTACTTTTTGATGATCGACCAGATTAACAGCAGCGAAACCCATTCCGTTGCGCTTAACTTCAATTATTTAGGGAGTTTACAGCCGCAAACCGAAAACCATCTCCAAATCCGAAATGGCGAAGCGGTTTTAAATATCGTTTGTTTAAATACACAAGCGGTGCCATCATTAGTAACCCAAAATTTCGGATTATATACGCCGCCAGGTTCTCCCCAACCATTGCGAACGGTTCAAATTGAACAACCCTCGATGCAAAGAGGATCTTTTTTGACATTGCTTTACCCGCAAGCGAACAGCCATATGCCACTGCGGTTTTCCAAGGCTGCTGTTCAAGGCGATGGGGATTTGTTGCGATTACAGAATCCGGTTAAATTTTCGGCAGAAACGGAAATTGCCGTAAATCGCGGGATCGCGTTAAAAACCGAACGATGGAAAAGCAATGCCCGGAATATTTGGATCGCTTATGATGAAACTTTACAAATAACCGGTCTTTTGTTAGTTGAGTTCACTGATTTTGAATCCGGTCAGTTAAAGTTGTTTTGCGATTTTCCGGTGGCGCTGTTTTTGGAATATCAGGATAATTTTTGGCAGGGGTATATTGAAGCCCCGGCTAAAAGCCAATATCGATTGACTATCAGCGGAATACAGAAATTTCCGCTCCGATTTAACCGCACAACCATTTCACCGGAAATTGAGAATACGGAATTACAGCAATATGCCCTAACCTGTCTCTTATACACATCTGACGCTGCCGACGAGCTTCTTGGTGTA
>CAXHHS010000044.1:0-16255 GCA_964015645.1 uncultured bacterium | reverse complement strand
ATTGCGACGGCCATTTACGATTGCAATGTAAATTGATCGACCTCAATCATATCGATTTTATCGGCCGGTTTGAAAATTTTTACGGGGATTATCAAAATGTTTGTCAAAGATTGGATATACCGATAGAAGACCTGGGGCATCGGCTTAAATCAGACAGAAAGGGTTATCGCAGCTATTTCAATGACGGACTGGCTGAAAAGGTAGCGGCCATTTATCGAAAAGATATTCAAATATTTAGTTATCAATTTGAATGAGTTCATCCAAACCTTCAACATGAATCGATATAAAGAACACGATATTCCCCCAATTTGGGTAGTGAATTTAAAAGAATCAAGCGACCGGCAGAAATATATCAGCAATCATTTGCAGGAATTGGGGCTGGATTTTCAGTTGATCGAAGCGGTGAACGGCCGGGAATTGAGCGAAGCGGAACTGGCAGCGCTTTACGATCCGGTGCAGGCCAAAAAGCTGATCCTGCGAGAAATGGCCCCGGGAGAAATCGGGTGCAGCCTGAGCCATTTGAAGATTTACCAAAAGATGATCGACGAAAATGTTGCCGAGGTATTGGTTCTGGAAGACGACGCTCAAATTGACCCGGAATGCCTGGAAATATTACAGCACAAAAACCGCTTTCCGCCGGATTGGGAATTGATGCTGCTCTTCCACGATGGCGAGCATCACACTTCCTTTCGCAAGCGCCGGAAAATATTGAAACAGTATCGTGCGGTCAAATTCATCAACCCACCTTACGGTACATTGGGATATATCACCAAATTGAGCGCCGCTCGAAAACTGCTGGCAAAGGGCTACCCGATCCGGGTACCAGCCGATGAATTAACCGGGGGAGGGGTCAAAAGCGGGATAGCGCTGTATGGCATCAATCCCCCTTGCATCCGCCACTTATACGAATTTAATCCTGATATTACGACGATACCGGGCCGCAAGGTGATGCAGCAAAAATATTTTGGCAATCACCATCAAGCAAAAAAACTGGTGGAACGCCTTATTATTAATACCAAAGTCTATTGGCGCAAAAATGTGCTGGTGCAATATAAACGACTCCATTCCAAGTATATTATTTGAGAACGTAATTCATCCATTAATTTAAACTTCCATGTCAAAAATATCGCAACACCATACTGCCAACAAGATTATTCAAGGAATAAAATATCCTTCTAGAAACGGCCGGTTTCTTGATCTGGCAGGTAACCGGGTGACACTATTGGCCGGAGCGGGCCGGAGCGGCACCACCTGGGTGCAAACGTTAATCAACTATCAACAGGATCATCGTATCCTTTTTGAGCCGTTTTGGTTTAAAAAAGTAGCGTTTTTAAGCGGTTTTACCGCTAAGGGATATATCCGGGAAACCAATCGCGATCCGGCTTTTTGCAAACCGGCGCTTCGAATTCTGAAAGGTGATTTTCGAAACGAATGGGCGGATCAACTGAATGGCTATCGTTTTTTTTATTTAAGACGGCTTATCAAAGATATTCGCGTTAATCTGTGCCTAAAATGGCTGTACAATTTAATGCCGGAACTAAAAATCGTTCTGTTGCTGCGCCACCCTTGCGCGGTGAGTGCTTCCCAAATCCGTATGGGATGGGGAAAATCACCAACATCGCGTTCTACACAAAAATGGCCAGCATCCCGTTTTATGCTAAACCACAAAGCGCTGTACGAGGATTTTTTAAAACCTTTTGAATCGCTATTTCATGATCCGCTAACTGGTTTTGAGCATCGAATTCTCCGGTGGGCGATTCAAAACTATGTCCCGCTGCGACAATTTCAACCCGGAGAAATATACCTGTTGTTTTACGAAAAGCTGTTAGCCGAACCGGAGCGCGAGCTGGCCGGTTTGTTCAATTTCTTGGAGCTGCCGCTTAATCCCGCTGTTTTTGACATATTGAATAAGCCATCAAGCACTTCCATGCCTGATACCGGTTTTCGCAATCCGGATAACCGGCTGCAAAGCTGGCGCAACCAGGTTAGCAGAGAGCAGTTGAAAAGCGCTATCAAGATATTAACCCGGTTTGGGTTTGATCATATCTATAATGATGATCTGCTACCCAATACTGCCGCAGCGCATGATATGTTGAAACAGAATCTTTAAAGCTAAGAGGCTGTTTGAAAATAGCCACCTACGAAGCGGTTCCTTTGGAAAAAGTCACCAAGACACTAGGTTTCATAAAGAAACATTAAATCCCTTGGTGAAACTTAGTGACTTCAAGTCTTGGTGGCATGTTTTTTTGATGTTTTAAACACGCTCTAAATGAATCCATGGAAAAAATTACCTACTTAGTCGCTAATTATAATAACGGCAAATATATCGAAGACTGCATCCAATCCCTGCGTGAACAGACTGAATCCAACTGGCTCTGTTTAATCGGGGATGATAAGAGTACCGATAATTCCCTGGAAATCATCCGGCCTTTGCTTAATGATAAAATACAATTATTAACGAATGAGAAAAATGCCGGAAAAGTTCCTACATTAAAGAAACTAATCAAATATTCTCTAACGGATATTGTCGCAATTTTAGACCCGGATGATATGCTTTTCCCGGAAGCAACGGAATATTTGCTAAAAGCGTATAATGGCAATCCCGGTGCCGCATTCGTCTATTCCAAATGCGCAGTGTTTGACGAAGCATTAAAAAATAAGCTCCATGTAATGGGAAACCCTGTCCCGTCTGACCAGACCTCTTTGCAAATGGGGTTAATCACAGCCATCCGCTCCTTTCGGATAAGCGCCTACCGGAAAACTTCTGGATATGATGAAGCGATTTTATACGCAGAAGATCGCGATCTGATTTATAAAATGGAAGAAGTTGCCGTGCCGGTCTTCGTCGACCGGGTGCTCTACAAGTATCGCATGGTTCCCGGCTCCCAATCAAACGATCTGCAAAAGAAAGAAATCGGATGCCGCAATCATCTTCGTGCTATCAAAAATGCCTTACAGCGAAGAAACATCAGCGGGTTTGAAAAATGGTTTTATCATCGCCTCTACCATGCCAGGTATATGTTAGACAGTGATCGCTTTCCCTTATATGTAAAGCGTATCATAAATACTTATGTACGATCATTATACTATATCGATGGGGTTTTTCAGATTCGCTCCGCCGGAAAACTAAATCGCCAGCAATGCGCCAGGACCGTTCACGAAAGATGAGCAGCCTATAAACCGGATAGTCTCAATATGATGATTACTGTGCTGAAACAGATGCGTGAGCTGGCTGATAAAGATTTTTCTTTACTGGTAAAGGCAATTCGGTGCTATCGGCAGCAACTGAGATTATTCTCGGATTCACCTCTTCATAGCAAATTCAACTTAAATGATTTTTCATTAATATTGGATGGATTTTGTTATTACCAGTATGCTTCTGATTTATATGGGGATGCGGATCCTCATAAATTTTTCGTTTTTGAAGATCTTAAACTGGCTTACCTGGAGTTACCAAAAGTCGCTTGCACATCGATCAAAACCACCATTGGCCGCTCTTATGGTATTTCGCCCGCCAATGCAATGGACATCCATGAGCATCCGAGTTGGCATCAGCACCTGGGATTGTTGAATGGAGTTCACCGAAGTTATTATACATTTGCTTTCGTGCGCAATCCTTTTGAGCGGCTGGTTTCCTGTTACCGGGATAAAGTGATTTATTCTGGCTCCAATGAAATTTATTCCACCCCCTATTTTCAACAGTATTACTATTTCCCGATTCCCGCCAATATCCCTTTTAGCGAATTTGTGGAGCGCGTGGCACGGATTCCCGATTGCCTGGCAGACCGGCATTTTAAAAGCCAGTCTGCGTTTCTCTATCACCAGGGGAAATTGCTGGTTGACTATGTCGGAAAGTTTGAGGCCCTCGCCCGGGATTGGAAAACCATTGCAGTAAAGTATGGGTTTGATACGGAACTGGATCATCAACATACTACAAAAGCTAAACGCGGGGCGCATCACGATTATCGCACCTATTATACCAAAGAATTAGCTCAGCTTGTTTACCAACGCTACAAAGCGGATGTTGAGTTGTTTGGCTATCAGGCTAAGTACCGGGAATTGATGGATTACCTTTGCGATAAAAGTGAAGCCTCAAAAACGGGGAATAAAAAATAATCAAAAAGGTTATATGGCAGTTATTAAGCCGGTATCCGGGATTGCTTCCTGGCAACGTTAAGCAGCCGGTGTTTATTGTTGGTTGCGGTAGGTCCGGCACCACTATCTTTGGAACGGCTTTATCTTGCCATCCTCAAATCACCTTTCTAAATGAGGCCCGGCAGTTGTGGCGTTCATGCTACCCGGTAACCGATATATGGAGCATTCGGGCCAGGGATAGCGGTGGTAAGCTGGTACTAACAAAAGATGATGCCAATCCGAAGAGTAACCGAAAACTGCATCGTTTATTTCGTCTGGAAACCCTGAAGACAAAGCGGCCGGTTCTGGTTGAAAAGCTGCCGATCAATAATTTTCGTCTGCCGTTTATTTACGAAATTTTTCCCGATGCTCGCTTTATTCACATTTTTCGCAACGGCCTGGAAGTGGCTAAGTCGATTGCCAGGCAGGCTGAAGAACAAGGATGGTTTGGCAGCAACGATTACAAATGGCTGCAATTGGCCGAATACACGAACCGCCAAAAAGCCACGGCCGGTTTAGCACAATTATGCGAAAGCAATTATGAGCGCGGATTGCTGGAGTGGCGTTTGAGTACCGAGGCGGTATACCGTTTTTTTCAGCATCTTCCCGCTAACTCATTTTTTGAGATTTCCTATGACGATCTTGTTAGCAACCCGCTTGAAACCATTCATCGTGTGCTTGATTTTATGAGATTGGAAAAAAGCAGCGCCGTGGATAATTTTGCCTACCATCACATTGCCCGAAAATCAGCAAAGGCCGGTTCAGCCGCGATTACGGAAAAAGAGCGGCTTCTCGGAGGCGAAATGTTGTCCAGGTTTATAAAACAGAGAAAATGAAAAACTTTATCTACCTGGTGCAAGGTCAGGCCAAAATGCTTCAAAATCCCCTTTATGTGAATTTAAAAAATAGGACGGATATTGACACAGTACTCCTGACGTATGATGAGCCGCTGGAGGGCGCTATTTTTCTGCCAAATTCAACCTGGGCGCAGGGAAGAAATCGCCTTCAAGAGGAAGCCTTAAAAGGCGATTACCGGTATTACATATTTCTGGATGATGATCTTTGTTTCGTGAATGGGAATTTTGCGCTATTTGAGAAACAACTCCTTAAATACAATCCGGCCGTTGCCATGCCGGTCTTTGTGCCCAAAACCGCCCATACGGTTTTAGGAATCGGTATCCCATACAACGGTAAGTTTTGTATGCCCTTCAAATATCAACTTTGCCGGCTTGGAGATGCCCAATTGATGGCCGTTCATAAAGATGTGATTCTCGATCGCCTAATTGCTCCGTTACAGACTCAATTTGACAACATTAGCTGGTGGTTTACCAGCAGCACCCAGCAGCTTCTAATCTTTAACCTATATCCCGATACCACGCTCCAATTCAATAATATTGCTGTTGAGAATGGTTTGAACAGGGAATATCCCAATAATAAATTCAAACATATTCAAAAAGAATGGCTTGCCCGGCAGTTTATCGAGCCGGTTTATGATCCCCGTGTGTATATCATAAATTTATGTTCGCGGCCTGGTATTCAACGACTTTTCAAAAGCGGTTTGAAAAAAGAATTATCGCTGAAATATATTAAAACGTATACCCGCACGTTGTGGGACACCTGGCGATACAAACGATCAGAGAACCATCAGTTCCGCGAAGATAAAATCCGTAACGTATTGCAGGCGGATTCCGAATTGTTGCAACAACATTTAATCGCGAATCGATAATGGGCGATTATCCCCCAAAACTATATCGTAAATTTTGCTCCCGATACATAAAATACCGTGTAAAAAAATGCGGCTTTTGGTTTGTTGATATCCCCAGAACTTCCGGCACAAGTATTAAAAAAATCCTGGTAAAAAAACATGGTTATGCTTATGCAAAATCCGATTTTGTGAGCGAACGCCATTGTTTAATCAAAAGTTTGGCCTGCATACCGCCGGTACACATGACCGCAGAAAGATGCATTCGTTACTTTGGCCCGGAGGTATGGCATCATCTTTTTACGTTTACGTTAGTGAGAAATCCTTATGACCGGATGGTTTCCTGGTGGCTGTACCGAAAAGATGTCGTCAGGAATATACCCCGACATACATCTTTTGGAGATTATATAAAAGAACAGCTCGTGGAAAAGAAAAAACGAACGATTACCCATCGCGCCGCGGATTATCTTTTGGATAAAGATGGTAATATACTGGTTAATTATGTTGGCAAATACGAAACCAGGGAGCGAGATTTAAAGACTATCCGGGAAAAATTAAATGCAAAAGGAATTGAGATCATTTTTGACAATACCCACCTCTATCAAACCCCAAGGGCGATGAAGTCATATCGCCAATATTATGATGCTGAAACACGGTCAATTGTAGAAAATTTTTTTCGGGAAGATATTGAATTATTTGATTATGATTTTTGAAATATATTTAAGCCGAAATATCTATTGAGAAACCCGTCAGATGATTTCCCACAAATATAAGTGCATTTTTGTAGAAGTACCCAAGACCGCTTCAACCAGTATCCGTTCAATTCTTGGATTTCCGGAAAAACCGCATTTAGACATCAAAGAAATAGAAGCCGAATTCAAAAACAGTTTATCGTATGATGGGAAAGTAAAATCACTCTATTACTCTTTTTTGAATCATACCAGCAAGCAGGTAATCGGCACACGTCTTTATAAGAAATACTTTAAATTCGGGTTTGTTCGAAACCCCTGGTGCAGGACTGTATCGCTTTATCATCGAAAGCAAGGAATAATGATGGCGGACAAAATGACCTTTGAAGAGTTTGTTGATTGGATAAATTACAGCAGCGATACCTGCATTCACCCGTCTCCTAAAAAGAATCAGCTAGATTGGTTTTTGGATGAGAACGGAAATGTAGCGGTAGATTTTATCGGGAAATTTGAGCGGTTACAAAAAGATTGGCAATTTATAGCGAATAAGCTAAGAATAGAAACAGGAATACCTCATTTAAACAATAATGGGTCTGGCCGAAGGCATTACACGGAATACTACAATGAGGAAACAAAAGCTGTCATTGCGGAAAAGTTTCGCATCGATATAGAATATTTTGGTTACAAATTTGGCTGATATGGATTGTTCAATTATTATCTGCACTTACAACCAGGCAGAGAACCTGAAGCAGGCGCTGGCGGCAGTGTTAAAACAAAAGTATGCCCGGGATAAGCTGGAAGTGTTAATCATCGATAACCGTTCTACCGATCGTACCCGGCAGGTGGTTGAATCGTTTATAAATAATGGCGACTACCCGGTCAGGTACGTCTATGAGCCAAAACCAGGGCTTTCCCATGCCCGCAATCGCGGCATTCGAGAAGCCCGTGGGGAGATTGTGATTTTTATCGACGACGATGCGCTGCCGAAAAACGAGCATTGGGCAGCGAATATTGTCAATGTCTATAGCGATCCGCAGGTTTGTGCAGCCGGTGGCGATTTGGAGCCCAGCTGGCCGAAGGGTAAAAAACCGCAATGGCTATCCAATTTCTTGCTCCCGCCATTAGGTATCGCGGATTTTGGATTGAGCAAGGTGACGGAACTGCACTACCCGGTTTATCCCTGGGGCGCGAATATTTCTTATCGAAAAAAAAGCGTTCGAGAAGCAGGTGGTTTCTTGACTGAATTGGGTTGGTCTTCTAACGGAACCATGATTTCCGGGGAGGAAACTGAGTTGAATTTGCGCCTGGAAAAGGCTGGCAAAAAGATTGTTTATGTGCCTAATGCCGCAGTTCTGCACGTAATTTCCGAGAAAAAATTAACCGAATCCTGGTTTATGAAACGCGCCTTCGCCCAGGGGTTATCCGACGCCGCGATTGACATCAAGTATGTCTCCAAACCTCATCTTGTATTTACCTTTTTTCGTAAGTTGGCTAATGTCGTGGCACATTTGGGAGGGATGGTAGTCTTTTCATTATTAAGAGAACGCAAATCAAAGTTATTTTGCCGCTACAATATGCGATTTGCGGCAGGGTATGTATTTCGAGTGTTGAGAAAATGAACCATCTTATTATCTGCCGCGAATTCCCCCCGGCAACCGGTGGCGGGATTGGCACTTATGTGTTGAATATTTCCCGCTTGCTGGCAGAGCGCGGCGAAACCGTTCATGTCATCGCACAGCTTTGTGAAGGCACCTCCCAGCAGCTTGAACAATGTTGTGAAGGCCGCTTGGTCATCCACCGCCTGCCGTATGATGATTGGGGCGCTGCACCGCACAAAAAGCCCCATCCCCAAATCCGCACTTACCCGTCCCTGGCTTTGTTTCGTTCCGGTTATGCTCCGCAATGTTTTGCCTGGCAAGCCGCTTTGTTAGCAGAACAATTGATCGAACAGGAAAACATCGATATCATCGAAGCGCAGGAGTTCGAAGCGCCGCTCTATTACCTGCAATTACGCCGTGCTTTAGGGATTGCCCCCCAAAAGCAGCCGCTCTGCATCGTTCATCTCCATACTTCCACCGAATTTGTAGTGCAAAATAATGGCCTGGATATCGGTCACCCCTATTTTTTAACCGCAAAACGCCTTGAGGATTACAGCATTTCTGCCGCTGATGCTCTGCTGTCTCCCAGCCAATTCCTGGCCGGAAACGTAGCTTCGCAATTCGATTTTTCTGAGGATAATATTCGGGTCATCCCCTACCCGATCAGCGAGTTCCCTGTACAGAAACGCAACGCCGAAACCTGGCAAAAGGGCAAGATCTGTTACGTGGGCCGCCTGGAAGAGCGCAAAGGAGTAATCGAATGGATAGAAGCAGCGGTTACAGCGGCGGAAAACCACCCTACTGAACAATTCGAGTTTATCGGCAGCAATACCCTGGGGAACAACAGTATAACCGGGGAAGTAATACTGAATCGCTTAATCCCCGACCGGCTGCGAGACCGTTTTCTTTTCCGGGGCAAATTACCGCGGGCGGAAATCCCTGATTACCTGGCAAAAACGCGCATCGCTGTGGTGCCCTCACGCTGGGAGAATTTCCCCAATACTTGCATCGAGGCGATGTGTTCCGGTTTGCCGGTACTCACCACCCGCACAGGGGGCATGGCAGAAATGGTAGAGGATAATCGCTCCGGATGGCTGGCAGATCGCGCCGATAGCAAATTGCTAACCGAGACATTACAGCGCGCCTTGAATACACCGCCGCAGAAGTTAGCGGAAATGGGTAACTATGCCGCTACCGCCATTCGCCGCAAGTGCGATACCGAAAATATCATTACCCAACAATTGGATTTCCGCCGTGAAGTGATTGAAAAAGGTGTCAGGAAATCTTCATTTACGGTTAAAAATTTAGACAGGATTAACAAGATAAACAGGAATAAATATAATGATCAACCCACGCAACCCCCTGTATATAATGTTAATCCTGCCAGAGAAAAAACCAGTACCCAAAGTATTACACTTATTATTACCAGTAATGATGAGAACACACTTAAGAGTAGTTTAAAGCGGCTTAAGAAACAAACCAAATCGCCTGAAAATGTCATTATTGTTAAAACAAACCAACGATATACAGAGATGGCAAAGGTAGATGCAATTCAAAATATTTTGGTTATCCACAAGCCGAATGCTGGCATTGTTGCTGCTAAAAACATCGCCCTTCAGGCAGTGCTCGACTCTACACCAGTGCCGCTCGGGATTGCTTTTTTGAGCCAGGCAGATCGTTTGGAGCCTCGTTTTATTGAAATCTGTCAAGCGGTTCTGGAACGTTGCCCGGGCGTGGGACTAGTCTCTGGCTGGGTCTATGCTTCACCTAAGAAAAAGAATTTTCTGATGCATCCCACCCCAGAATTTCCCTATCAATGGATTCGTAATGAGGTTGCACCATTCAGTATGATCCGTACTGCCGCATTACAGGAAGCCGGTGGCTTCCGTATGGAAATGGCATCAGGATACGAAGATTGGGATTTGTTTAATGCGATTTTGGCACAAGGCTGGCAGGCTGTTACGGTTCCCGAAGTGTTGGGCAGCAGCCAGCGATTTCATCAAGCCGGTTATAGCAAAAATGTCCACCAACACCTTACTATGCGCCGGTTACTACTGGAACGATTCCCGGAATTGGCAGCCCGCGATGGGAAAGAAATCGCACTGCTAACTGAATCAATAATTGCTCACTCGCTGCATATCGACCACCTGCGCTTGTTAGGGGGCCTCGATAAAATGCGGGCGCTGATTGGGAGGCGGATAATTGAGCCGTTGTTCGATCTGGGAGTAAAGGTAAAACGCCTTTTGCGCAATTAATAGAACGCGGGTCGAACGGATCTGACGGATTGAACTGATTTACAACCTAATTACTTTTTAACTTTAGATCACTTTAGATCACTTACAAACTTTAGGCACTTGAAACTAGCCCTCCTCTCCTATGAATATCCGCCGGATACCGGCTTTGGCGGCATCGGCACTTACACCTGGTACCAGGCGCGGGCGCTGGTAAAATTAGGTCATGAAGTACATGTACTGGCCGGTGCGTTAAATCACGGAGAGCAAAAAATTCAGGAACTAGATGGTGTGCGAGTCTATCGCTACCGGGTTGGCAACCCCTGGCAGTGGGGGCTTAAGCCGCTTAACGCCTTGCGATTGTGGTGGGCAAAAGGCCGCATCGAAAATGCGCTTTCTATGTTCCGGCTCTTTAAAAAATTGGCAAAGGAACATCACTACGATTTAATAGAAATGCCGGAATGTGGTGCGGAAGGATTGTTGCTAAATGGCCGGATCAATAGTCCCACGTTAATCAAGTTTCACTCCCCGGCACAATTGATCGGCGATTTTTCCCGGTTATCAAAAACCGAGATGCGATTTTGCGCCGGGTTGGAACAAACGGCGATTCGCCGTGCAACGGCATTAAGCGCCTGTTCGCAATTTCTGAAAACGGAAGTAATAAATAAAATGAACGTTCAAAAAACGATCCGGGTTATCCCAAATGGTATTGACCTCGATTTATTTGATGCCGCCGATCAGATCGATTTCCGCCAAAAATTCGTCCTGCCAAAAGATCGATTGATGCTCCTCTTTGCCGGGCGTATGGAACGGCGCAAAGGCATTCACCTCTGCCCGGAAACTGCCGCAGAAGTCCTTAAAAAATACGATGTTAGCTTTGTGTTTGCCGGTGCCGACCCGGATCGATTTATAAACAAAGCGCTGTTGCCTTATTTAGAAAAGAAACCATTAAAAGGATCGATACATTATCTCGGCAAGCTGAACATGCTCGACATGCGCTCTGCAATGCGCCAAAGCGATATTTTCCTGATCCCCAGCCTGTGGGAGAACTGCCCTTATAGCTGCCTGGAAGCGATGGCCGCTGGGCGGGCAGTCGTTGCTTCCGATTGTGGTGGGTTACCGGAAATAATCCAAAATAACCAAAATGGTTTGTTAGCAATTAACAACGATACCAAATCTTATATTGCTAAATTAGAAAACATTATTGAAGATGAGGCCCTCCGAAAGCAATTGGGACAGGCTGCCCGTAGCACCATCGAAAACCAATTCACCGATATTCACATTGCCCGCCAATCGCTAAAGCACTATGAAAAATGTGTCAATGAATATGAATAGCCATCAATCAAAACAAATTTCGAAAGAAGCGCGCCTTGAGCAGGCCCTTTCCAGGGCGATAGACTTTCTTTATGAAAACCAATTGCGGTATGGCGAATTCAAAACGCTGCTGGCTTCTGACGCGGCATTGACCCGCAATTGTGAGTTCGACAGTTCTCCCTTTGCTACCTCGTTGGTAGTGTATTCACTGGTCTATGTGCAAGACCCCCGCGTAAAAGAGATGATCGAAAAGGGGCTGAATTTCCTGGAAAGCGAAATGGAATGGCCGGGTTTTTGGCGCTATTACTCATCCCGGCAGCCCAAACGATGGCGGGTTCCCCCGGATTTGGAAGATACGGCTTGTATTTCTTATGTGCTAAAAATGTATGGGAGAATTTTTCCGCAAAACAAAGGGATTTTCTTAAAAAATAAAAATTCTCATGGAATTTTTCTTACCTGGTTGACCCCACGTTACAAATTACTGTTTCGGCCACGTATGTCTCTGATGTTGTTATGGGCAGAATTCATCTCTCGTATTCAGACGTCCACACCGGATATGCCGGAACACTTGCGAAATTTACCCCGGTTTCGCAGCAAAAAAGATCCGGTGCCTCCGGAAGCGATTGACCCCAGCATCAATGCCAGCGTGGTGTTGTACCTGGGAGAAAATGCGCAGACCAGGGCAGCGATCAATTATATCATCGACCTGATCGAGAGCGGACAGGAAGAAGGGGCAAGTTCATTTTACCCGGACAGCATCACTTTATATTACATGATCGCCCGAGCCTATCTTCACAGTGCGCCTTCTTTTGGCTGCCTGAAGGAGCTGGTCGTTCGCCGGATTGCCCAACGCCAGGAAAAAAGCGGCTCTATGGGAACCATATTGTTCACCGCCCTGGCGGCCTGTGTGCTGTTGTCGTTTAAGGCGCATACTCCGGCACTCCATAAGGCAATTCAATATCTCACCGATACCCAAAAATCGGAAGGTTCCTGGTCCCGTTATGCATTGTATAGCGGGCCGATTGAATTTTGGGGTTCGGAAGAACTCACCACCGCTTTTTGTGTGGAGGCGCTGGCACGCTACCGTAATATTACGCAACATTAAGTTTACGTAAATTTAAAGTTAAGTAAACTTTCTACCTTCCCAAAACAGAATGGATAATTATCATGCCTATCGCAAAATGGTTCAACCCCCGTATCTCTTTCGATATGTTCTCGCCGGAGGTGCAGCAAAACCCCTATCCCTATTACCGCGAGCTTCGCCGCCACGCACCGGTGTACCATTGCAAAAAGTATGACCACTGGATTGTCAGCCGTTATGCAGATGTGGCAACCGTTCTCAAACGCGCGGATCTGTTTTCCTCCACTATTTTAGCGCCTTTGGAAAGCACCCTGTTAGGGGCCGATGCCCCGGGCCATCCCCGGGTGCGCAAAGCCTTTGCCGCCGCTTTTACCCGCCAGCGGATTGCGGTCTACCGACAGGCGATTGAGATGCACACAACCCGTTGCCTCGATCAAATTCTGCCGCGCGGGCAATGCAATCTCATGCCCGATTTCGCTATTCCCCTGCCGATATCTGTAATCGCAACCGTGATGGGCTTTCCCACCGACCGTCACGCCGATTACAAACGCTGGTCCGATGCGGCAGTGTTTGAAGATTTAGGTACTTTGACCCCGGCAGAACAGCAGCCCTATAAGGATAGCTTGCAGGAATTTTTTGCATTCCTGGAACAGCATCTCCAAAACAGTCGGGATCAAGCGGACCAGCAGGACACCTTGAGCGCTCTGATTGTAACGGTTGCCGAACAGGAAAAATTTACGCAGGAGCAGACCCTGAATCTGGCTAAGCTGTTATTCGCTGCCGGGCATGAGTCTACCACGGCTTTGATCGGCAATGCGGTGCTGGCCTTATTGAAAAATCCTGCGCAAATGGAGGCGATCCGGGAAAACCCCGGGCTAATACCTGCGATGGTGGAAGAAGCCCTGCGCAATGAATCGCCGGTACAATTTGTGCGCCGCCGCGCTGTAAAAGCGGTTGAGATTGCTGGAGTGCAAATTCCGGCCGGCGCCCAGGTGTTTGCGCTGATCGGTTCTGCCAACCGCGATGAGACAGAGTTCCCGGAGCCGGATCGCTTCGACATCCGCCGCGCCCCCCGCACCCACCTCGTTTTTGGCTACGGCCCGCACTATTGTATTGGCGCGCAGCTTTCCCGAATGGAGGCGAGTATTGCTTTTGAAAAACTGTTCTCCCAATTAAAAAGCCTGCAAGCGGCCCAATCGTTGGATGAGGTCGAATATCTAGACCTGCTGCAACTACGGGTATTGAAATGTTTGGAATTGATCTTTGAATCGGCATAAATGGAATAGCATAAAATGTGGTTGAATCAATTTAAACGAAAAAAAGTCGTTTTTCTTCACATCCCCAAAACCGGCGGTATGACCTTTCAGAATATATTGAGACAGGTATTTCCGCATTCCGTTCATTTTGTAAAGAATCCCGATATTGAAAAAATTCGAAAAAATTTAAAATCTTACCGTTGCATCGTCCTGCATGGTACGGAATATAAAGGAGAATTTATCTACCTGACGCAAGATATTATGCAACCAGCATACCGGCATATTTTAAAAGATGCCTCCATATTTGTCCTGTTTCGCAATCCTGTTAAGCAGCACCTGTCTTTATTTTCTTTTTTAAAACGAAAAAGAGATGAAATCTTACCCATTTATCAACAAAACGACCGCACCTTCCCAGAAACGTTAGAAGATTTCCTTACATTGGTGCACTATAACCAACAACTCGGTTTCCTGGTCGGTAATCTGCAATCTAACAGCGCTACGGTCGTTAACAAACATGATCTGGAATATGCCAAATCCCTATTAATCAACCTGGATATCAAAGTCGGGATTACGGAACGCTATGCGGATTTTCTGCATATTTTTGAAACCGTTACCGGAAAGCGCATTCCCGATCGCACCATAAAAATCATCAATCAAAACCCCAACCAATCAATTTATGAAGCAGTTGATGAGGAAACACTGAACATAATTCGTCAGCGAAATCATCTCGATATGGAGCTTTATGAATTTGCCAGGGGATTGTTTGAAAAGCAGCTTGCAACGTGCGGGCCGCGACCGGAATATAGGTTTAGGTAATGGCTAAATAGTTGGGATGGTGTTAATTACCTAATACGGCAAACTTGAAGATGAATCACGCTTCCTTCCTAAAAAGCGTTGGCGTCAGCAGGATACCAGCACTTTCTTATATTATATGTACAAACCAGCGCACTGGTAGCAGCGTGCTCTGCGAGGCATTGCGAAACAGCAGTGTGTTAGGAGCGCCTCGTGAACATTTTCTATTTTGGTATTGGCAAACCCATAATCTCGAGCGGCTTCAGGAAGCGTATATGCAACCCTGGCTGCTGCCAAATGATGCATACCTGCAAAGGGTATTTGAGAAAGGCACGACCGCTAACGGCGTATTCGGTGTGAAGCTAATGTGGGAGCAGTTTGAGGCAGTGACCGATAACCTCCGCTCCTTCCCGCAATTCCGCAATGCCCCTGCGCCGATGATCCTTTCCGCGCTTTTCCCCAACCTGCACTACATTTTTCTGACCCGCGCTGATAAAGTGCGCCAGGCGGTTTCCTTTGCCAAAGCACTGCAAACCGGAAAGTTTCATATACAGCATTCCCTGCTTCCCGACCAGCCAAAATCAATTGGCAAAGGGAATACCCGAAAAAAACTTTGTTATAACTTTTACCAGGTTTTCCATATCTATCAATCGTTGATCAAAAAGGAAGCCGCCTGGGAACGTTATTTCGCGAAAGCGGGGATCAAGCCTTATCGAATTGTTTATGAACAGTTTGAGGATGCGCTCGATAAGGCGGTGCAGGATATTGCCAATTATTTGAATTCTCCCCTTCCCCCAAATAAGCCAGTACAGAAGCTTACCTTAAAAAAACAAAGCGACGCCACCAGCGAAGAATGGGTGCAACGCTTCAAAAAAGAATTGGCCGAACGAACGCGTACGCCCTTACGGAAACTCTGGTTTCGGGGAGCACAGGCTTGTATCTTCGGGTACCATCAATATTTTAAATCTAACCGTTAAAATGAATAGCGCCTCCTCTTTAAAAATCGCTGGCATCACTAAACTGCCAACAACGTCTTATGTCATCAGCGCAACCGCGCGAAACGGCAGTAATTTGCTATGTGATGCCTTAACTCACACCAATGTATTGGGAAAACCGGGTGAGTTTTTTCTCCGTTGGTATCGTGAAGTTCAGCAACCGAAACGCTTCAAAGCGGAACAGCAACGACAGCAGAAGCCTGGCGATGCTGAACATTTAAGAACGGTCATTGACCATGCAGCGACCCCCAATGGCGTATTGGGGATGAAGGTGATGTGGAATCAACTCGATATTATGGTCAATAAGCTCCAGCCCTTTTCCGGTTTCCGAAAGCACCCTGCCGCAATATTTTCGACAATTTTTCCGAACCTGCATTATATCTTTTTGAAACGGGAGGACAAAGTGCGCCAGGCAGTCTCCATGACAAAGGCGATTCAATCCGGCAAATGGATTGCGGTACAG
>CAXHHS010000043.1:0-16422 GCA_964015645.1 uncultured bacterium | reverse complement strand
ACCAAGAAGCTCGTCGGCAGCGTCAGATGTGTATAAGAGACAGATTTTACTTACATACCGGAAATTTCGATTTGGCGGAAAATGACTTTATCAGTTGCCAGAAATTCTTGCCGCCGGATCATGTTCAAGCCTCGATATATTATTCCCTGGGCATCATTGCCGCCGAAAAAAAGAAACCGGATGAAAGCCTGGGTCTGATGCAGCAGGGATTGGATTTGTACGAAAAACAACAAGATAAAAAAGGCAGCGCCACGGTATATTCCGCAATGGGCGATATTTACCTGGAAAGAGAGCAGTATAAATTTGCCTTCGATGTATTGAATAAAGCCCTGGTTAATTTTGAAGCGTTGGAAGACCGGGAAAATCTTTTACACGCTTGCAACCGGATGGGCTGGATTTGCAAAGAGCGCGAAGATTGGGATTTGGCGTATGGATTTTACACCAAAGCGTTGGAAACCGGCACCGCTCTCAATAATCAAGATGCCATCGCCGAAGCGCAAATAAATCTCGGCCATGTTTACGATAAACAAGGCGAATGGGAGCGCGCAGTGATGTCGTTTGAAAAATCGATTCGCATCAACAAGGAAATCAAAAATTATAGCAGTGCAGCGAACGCCTACGAGCAAATCGGCGTAATTTATCTAAAACACAGCGTATGGGATTTAGCGATGGCTAAATTTCGCCGCGCCCAGGATATCAATGAAAAACACAATATTGAGCCTGGTATGGCTTCCGTTTACGGAAACATCGGCACTGTTCATTTTAATCGCGGCGACCTGGATGCCGCCATGGAATACTACCAAAAATCCCAGGAAATATATGAACGCATCGAAATGATGGACGAATACGGGCAAACCTACGCCTGGGTTGCGGCAGTGTATCGCAAGTTGGAAGAGTACGAGCGCGCGCTGGATATGTACGATAAAGCCCTGGAAATTAAAGAAAAGCAGGGAGATACCGCCGGGGTTGCAAATATGTACGAAATGATCGGTGATATTTACCTCGACCGGAAACAAGGCGAATATGCCCTGGAAGTTTACGAACGTTCAATGTCGATGAAAGAACGGTTGAACGACTTCTCCGGTGTCGCGGAAATCTATTTCAAAATCGGTGAATTATATCGCCAGGCAGAGGAATTGGAAAAAGCCGCTGAGATGCATCAAACCGCATTGGATATTTTTGAAAAAATTCGCAATGTACCGGGATTGGCAAAAATCTATTTAGCACTCGGTACTATTCGTCATGCAGAGCGAAATTGGGAAGCAACGTTGTCGCTCTACAACAAAGCCCTGCAATTTTACAAGGAGCTTGATGACGCCAAAGGATTGGCCATGCTCCATTATTACATCGGCAATATTTATCACGATAACGACGATTGGCAAACGGCGCTGCAAAAGTATAACGAATCACTTCCCTTATTCGAAAAAGCAGGCGATTTATTCAACGTCGCACAAGTTTTGGGAAATATCAGCGCCATCGAATTTGAACAGAAAAACCACACCTATGCCCTTCGCAAACAAGTAGAGATTTTGCTCTATTTCGAAGAAAATGATCGCAAAGAAATGGTGGAGAGAGTGCTTTCCAACCTGGTTGCCTGCCACGAGCAATTAGGTCAGGATACATTTCAATCGTTGCTTGCCAGTTGTTTGGATAAGATTACCGGCAGCGGTATTAAATGGGGCAATCACAAAATCATTGAACCGGATAAAGCGGAAGTAATGGTTTCGAAGATTTTTTATGATGCGGAATAGAAGAATATCCAATTTCAATTGGCAAGTTGCAAGCCTTGTCCTGCACAGCAGCAACTGTTGAGTTGTATCAGCGAAAACGAGTTGTTTCTTAGCCGTCATTTAATAGGCTGAATCGCTATAGAATTTCCAGCGGGTCAACATCAATTTGAACCTTCACCGGCCACTTTTTGATATCGGGATTTTGATAGACGCCTTTTTTAAGAAGGCGGCGGAGGTACGTCATAGCGGGATCGACTTTACGAAGCTGCTTAATGAGGATTTGATAGCGGTATTGGTTATTAATTTTCACCATCGGCGCTGGCGCAGGGCCTAATACTTGAAATTTCTTTTCCGTGTTATTGCGCCATAAAAATTTGGCGATTTCGCCGCCGTAAAACGCCACTCGTTCTTCCGAATCTCCAACAATTCGTATCAGGCATACCCGGGCAAACGGGGGATAATTCAATGTTTCGCGAGTGGTGAGTTCGCGCGCGTAAAACTTCAAATAATCATGGGTGGTTAAGTATTTGAAAATATAGTGGTTGGGATCAAAGGTTTGAATGACCACTTCCCCGCTGTAAGCACCGCGCCCGGCCCGCCCGGCAGCCTGCACCAGCAATTGAAAGGTTTTTTCCGAGGCCCGAAAATCCGGAAAGTGCAATCCCTGGTCGGCATTCACCACCCCCACCAGCGTCACTTGCTCAAAATCCAAACCTTTGGCAATCATTTTAGTACCGATGAGAAAATCCGCCTCGTAATTGCGGAATTTTTCTAGCATTTTTGCATGGTCATCTTTGCGTTTGGTGGTATCCTGGTCCATTCGCAACAGTCGCCCATGCGGAAAACGTTCTTTCATCTCTTCTTCAATTTTTTGCGTGCCGACGCCCTTATACAAAATATCGATACCCCGGCATTGGGGGCAAAAATCCGGCGCCTGATCCGAATGCCCGCAATAATGGCAGCGAAGGTTTTTTCCTTTAAAGTGGTATGTGAGCGTAATATCGCAATTGGGGCATTTTTCTACATAGCCGCATTCCTGGCATTGGATGTAGGGCGAAAATCCCCGCCGGTTTTGCAGCAGCATTGCCTGCTCTTTGCTGATTAAGCGAGATTCCATTTTTAGCAAAAGATTTTCGGAAAACAATTGGGGTGCGCCGCTTTTTCGCCATTCCTCTTTTAAATCCACAAGTTGCGTTCGCGGCAAATTGCGGTGGCTAATACGTTCGGAAAGATGATAATATTCATATTTTTCGGTTTTGCCGTTGTATAAACTTTCCAGCGTTGGCGTGGCAGAGCCGAGCACAATCGGGATATTGTTGAGATAAGCGCGGTAAAGCGCCACGTCGCGGGCATTATAGCGCGGGGTGGCGTCGTTTTGTTTGTAGCTCGCTTCATGCTCTTCATCGACGATGATAATGCCGAGGTTCTTAAACGGCGCAAACACTGCCGAACGCGGCCCAATCATGATGCTGATTTTGCCTTCACGCGCTTTTTGTAACACTTCTGTTTTTTCGCCGGGAGAAACCCGGCTGTGAATAACGGCAACTTCTTCGCCAAAATAGTTTTTGAAGCGCGCCATGGTTTGCGGCGTGAGCACAATTTCCGGGATCAGCACAATCGCCTGCTTTTTTTGCACTAAAACCTGGCGGATTAACTCGATGTAGACCTGGGTTTTTCCGCTGCCGGTAATACCGTGTAGTAAAAAAGTTTTGTGTGCCGGTTTTTCCTTGATGAACGGGAGGACTTTTTCCGTAAAATCTTGCTGCGCTTCGGTCAATTGAATCGATTTGTTTGCTTCTTGAAACGGGCTTTCCTGGCTGCGGAAAATTTCTTCTTCCCAACATTCCAGCACCTGCTCTTCTAACAACCGCTTAATTAACCCGGCGGAAAAACGAGCCTCTTTTAAATCCGGGCGGCTGGCAGAACCGTTATCGCGAATATGGCCGATGAGTTCGAGCGCGCGGGCGTATCGTTTTGATTGGCCGTTTAAATACTTGGTTTTGGCAGTATCGCTCCATTGGTCTTGCGGGCGCAATTTAAAAAAGTCGATTGTTTTATATACTTTTTTAACCTTCGGCGGCGTGTAACGGGTTTCGATAAGCCGGCGTTTTTTTAGCAAGTGCACACGATAGAGGACGTTGGAAGATTGTAACGCGTTTTCGATCTTTTTAAGCGATGTCCATTCTCGCGGCGTTATTTGCGCTAAAAACGCCGCCATCGCCGGGGATAAATCGTTTGGGATATTTTTTTCCAATTTTCGTATTTCGTATTTCGATTTATGGAGGTTGACTGACGGGTTAATGAGGCGGTATGCTTCTCCCAAATGGCAAATGTAATAATTGGAAATCCATTCCAGCAATTTCACTAAATCTTCCCCGATAAACGGAACCGGGTCAACCACATCATAAACCGGCTTAATTTCGTATTCCGGATCATCGGTTGTTAACCCCGCTTTGAGAACGATCCCGCTTTTATAGCGCTCGCCAAATGGCACAATTACCTGCACGCCCGGCTGAATTAAATCTGCTAACTCTTCCGGGATTGCATACGAAAATGGCGTATCCACCGGGATGGGAACGATGACTTTGGCGATATTTTGATTTGACATGTAATTGGTTTAAATTGAAAAATAGTCTTTAAAATCGATCTTCTGAAAATCTTTCGCATTTATTCGCATGTTAAATTTGAAGGCAAAACAATTTAGGGCAAAACTATTTTTTTCTTTTGAATCGTTTTGCCCCAAATCTTTTTGCCATTTTTCAGCCAAATTTCTCAAAACTCATTTTTACATATTTTCTGAGTACATATCTTCGTTACGTTTTTCGTTCCATGATGTAATGATGTTCCAATTCACCGATGATTTGAAACCCAAGCCTCTGGTGCAATTCCTTTGTTTTCTTGTTAACTTTAAAAACTCGCAGCTTGAGCGGAAGGCTTTTTGATTTTACCAATGCCCAAATTTCATTGATGATATAAGTTCCAATCCTTTTTCCCTGGTGCATGGGAAATATCCGAATGTTGTTAAGATGGATATGATCTTCTTGTTGAACAACTTCAACCATTCCCACTGCTGTATCATCTTCCTCAATGATCTCTATTTGTGATAGTTCCAATCTTTCAGTGAACATCTTTCTTTGATCGCTGGTGTTCCATCCCCAGATCAATTCAATGTATGGGCGCATGGACGCTTCATGTAATTTAAACAGCATCTCAATGTCTTCACTTGTAGCCTTTCTTCTTCGTAGATGCATTTTATACAACCGTTGGTTTAGCTTCTGTGCGAGATAGCTGCGGATACGGAAAATGATTATTCTGATATGATAATCGCAGCAATTGAAAAAATACTATCGGCCGAATAAAATTCTTTGTTTTTCATATTCCTTTCTACCAGGCTAACGATCGAGAGATCACTTGTCTGTGGGTATGCACTTCCAATATCTCACTAACCCATTGAATTATAACAACTTACCAAACCTTGAATAAGTAATTCAAACTGCTGCAAATCAAGTGTATTGAGTTGTTATGCGTTGCCCGCGCAACTAAATTACACCATACGCAAGCATCGCATCGGCAACTTTAATAAAACCGGCGATGTTGGCCCCTGCGACATAATCGATGTATCCCTCTTTATCGCCATAGGTTGTGCACTGTTCGTGTATATTTTTTATGATGTTCTTTAAACGTTCCTCCAATTCTTCCGCAGACCATGCCAGCCGGATACTGTTTTGTGTCATTTCAAGCCCGGAAACCGCAACGCCGCCAGCGTTGGATGCTTTTCCGGGAGCATATAGTATTTTAGAATTGTGAAATACTTTTATCGCTTCGATTGTAGTTGGCATATTGGCTCCTTCGGCAACCGCAATGCATCCATTACTCACTAAGAGTTCTGCATCCTCTTTTTTAATCTCGTTCTGTGTAGCGCATGGGAAGGCTAAGTCACAGGAGATACCCCATGGTTTTTTGCCTGGGTAGTATTCGCAACCATATTTATCCGCATACTCGGAAATACGGCCACGCTTTACTGTTTTTAAATCAACCAAATATGCATGTTTTTCTTCATCGATTCCATTTGCATCATAAATGAATCCTGAGGAATCAGAAAGGGTAACGACTTTTCCGCCAAGCTGGTTTATCTTTTGCGCACAGTAGAGGGCAACGTTACCTGAGCCGGAGACAACACAGGTTTTTCCATGGATTGAGTCTCCGGTATGCTGCAACATTTCTTCCATAAAGTAAGCGCAACCAAAACCTGTAGCCTCCGTGCGGATGAGACTACCGCCAAACTCCAATGCCTTGCCGGTTAAAACCCCGGTGAACTCATGGCTCAGCCGTTTATATTGGCCGAAAAGGAAACTGATTTCTCTTGCTCCCACACCGATATCCCCCGCCGGAACATCGGTATCGGGACCAATATGATGAGAAAGTTCGGTCATATATGCCTGGCAAAAGCGCATTACTTCCCGGTCAGATTTTCCCTTGGGGTTGAAATCCGCTCCCCCTTTGCCAGCCCCCATGGGGAGCGTTGTTAAACTATTTTTAAAGGTTTGCTCAAACCCTAAAAATTTCAATATACTCAAATTTACAGAAGGGTGAAAGCGTAGGCCGCCCTTGTAAGGGCCAATTGCATTATTGAACTGAACTCGATATCCGCGATTGACCCGAATATTACTGCGATCATCCTCCCAAACCACGCGGAAACTCACAACCCGGTCCGGTTCGGTCATTCTTTGAAAAATGCGGGCTTTATGGTAAATAGGTTTGTCCCAAATATACGGAATTACAGATTCTGCGACTTCGTAAACTGCTTGATGAAACTCCTGTTCACCGGGGTTTCTTTTTTTGAGCCCGACCATAAAATGATCCAATGATAAATCGTCATACATGGCGCTTTCCTTTCTGAAATTATTCGGTTTTCTCTTTTTTGGAAAATATTTATATGCCAATCCGGGGAAGAAAAGTCTGAAGTTTGTTATACCGTGCTCCGCAGCGCGCTTTAATGCTGCGATTTGAATTCGTACTTGCTTGTCTGTGTGTAAGAGCGCACCTGCACATCTGAAAGAGTGACATTGTCGCTTTTCCGGATCAGCTGAATGCGATCTATGACTTGCCAGACGACATAGCGCGCCCCCATATCCCCACCGTTCGCCGTATAGGAAACCGTTGTCGTCTTCGAGCTTGATTGAATATTGGAACTGCTTTCCGAAACCTGGAGCTCCTGCGAGATATTCTCCGACGTGGTCGTTGAATGAGAAGACTCAGTGCCCCCACCTGCACTGACGCCCTCGAACTCCAACCCTACGTTCATACTCGCACTGTCAGCATCGGTGGTGGAGGTGCCAAATTCCATGCCCACCGTCGAAGCGGTTGAATGTGTAGTTTGTTGTTCGCTGCCCAGGGTAATCTCGACCTGTTTAGTCTGGGAATCGTCGTAACTGACCGTCGAGGTTCCGATTTCCTCATACCATTGGGTGCGAACTAACTGGTATCCCTGCGCCTTTTGCGCTTCTAACCCGGCCTTATTGCTTTGTACTTGCTCGATGGCGTCATCTAAAGCCGAACTTTGGCCAAGCGCCTCGAGTAACTTCGCCTGTGCTTGTAATGTCGTGAGCATGACCTCTACTGATGTAATCTGGGGATCAAGGGTTGGATCATAGACCTCATCACCCGTCAAATCAATTGTGCCGACCGTTTTAGTTGGACCGGGCGATATAATGGAATTGGGTTGATATGGATCGCCATTGAGGGTGTCAGGAAGTGAAACAAATACGATTTGATAGCCCATGGTTCATTCTCCTTTGATTAGTGTTTTCGTGGAAAATAGTTTAATTCAAATTGACCTTTGGGTAGCGTTTGCTCTAAATTCATTACGTTTCCCGGATATTGTGCATCCTTAGATTCTGACGTTTCTATGATTATAAGCTCGCTCGAACGTCAAATGGCCAAATCGGATTGTAGGCTAATCGTTGCCAAAGTAGCTTATAACCAGCAATTCTATGGTTTTTCCAATATTACAAAAAATCCCTCATTTTAACCAGTAACATCTTGGAGTTTTACGATTTTCTAACACCAAATTCGTGCAAATATTATTTAATCGGAGAGGTTGCTGAGAAGCGCTGAGATAAAAACATATAAATAATCTCTGCGATGCAAACGTGTAACAACTTGTTATTTTACAAAGTTTTAAAAACTTTTAACCACGGATGCACACTGATTGACACTGATTTTTTAATTTTAAAATTTATCCGTGAAGATCAGTGTCAATCAGTGGCTAAAAAATTCCCGACGCTTCGGGATAGCTGTGGCTTCGCTGTGCTAAGCCTCTCAGCAAACTTTGCGGTTAGAAAAGGCTTAAAACATATTGCTAGAATAACGATGAAAGATCACAGAGATTTCCGGTGCTGTAAAAACCAATTTCATCTTGATTACAATTCACGAAGCACCATTAAGCGAATTTCGGTCATATCCTCTATGGCAAACTTAACCCCCTCGCGCCCCAGCCCGCTGTCTTTCACACCGCCGTACGGCATGTGATCCACCCGCCAGGAGGGGACATCTCCAATAATGACGCCGCCGACATCCAGTGTATTCCAGGCACGATGCGCCTTGTAAATATCCCGGGTAAAAACACCGGCCTGCAACCCGAACACACTGTCGTTGATATCTTTTAAAGCATCATCAAAATCATTAAACCGGGAGAGGATTGCCACAGGGCCAAACGCTTCTTCGCAGGAAAGCCGGGCATCTTTGGGAACCCCTTCCAACAACGAGGCTTCCAGCATTGCGCCTTCCCGTTTGCCACCGCAAAGCAGTGTCGCTCCTCGTTCTACCGCTCCTTGAATCCAACCATCCAGCCGGGCCGCTTCTTTTTCCGAAATCATGGGGCCGATGAATATGTTCTCATCTTTCGGATCTCCCATCTTGAGCACTCTTGTCGCGGCCACTAATTTCTCTCGAAATGCATCGTAAACCTGGTCGTGAATTAAAATGCGCTGAACGCTAACGCAGCTTTGCCCCGACTGGTAGAATGCCCCAAAAATGATCCGGGCCACTGCGTCATCCAAATCGGTATCGGCGTCAACAATACAAGCAGCATTTCCTCCCAGTTCTAAAATTACCTTTTTCTTTCCTGCCTTGCTTTTCAAGTTCCATCCTACCCCGGGAGATCCCGTAAAACTTAAAAGTTTGAGCCGTTCATCTTCTGTAAATAATGCGGCGCCATCCCGGTGGCAGGGTAAAATGGAAAATGCGCCTTCCGGCAAATCTGTTTCGGCCAGGGTCTCTCCGATAATCAAAGCGCCAATAGGGGTAAGGCTGGCAGGCTTCAAAATGAAGGGGCATCCGACTGCCAATGCCGGTGCGACTTTGTGAGCCGCTAAGTTTAATGGAAAGTTGAAGGGTGAAATAAAAGAACATGGGCCGATAGGTACCCGCTTCCACATCCCGCTATACCCTTTCGTACGTGCGGTGCGATCCAGGGGCATAACTTCCCCGGTGATGCGGACGGACTCTTCGGAAGCAATACGAAAGGTATCGATCAACCGGCTGACTTCTCCACGACTGTCTTTAATGGGCTTTCCGGCTTCAATACAGAGGCTGACTGCCAGCTCTTCCGCACGTTCGGTAAATCTTTTGACACAGTGATCCAGGATTTCCTGACGATGATATGCGGGCATCTTCCGAAGTGGTTCCTCGGCTTCTACGGCTTTAGCGATGGCTTGTTCAATGGCTGCACGATCTGCCAGGGCTACCCGGGTCGCTACTTCTCTGGAATATTTATCAGTGACCTCTAAATCCGTATTGGGAGCAACCGGGCGATTTGCCAAATAATAGGGATAGGATTCTTTTAACATGGTTCACCTTTCTTATAGTAATTGACTTTGTTCCTTAATTTCTTGATTAAGAATACGATCATTTTCAGAATAATCCACAGGGCAATCCACTAAATGCACCCCGGGTTCGTCTAAACATTGGCTCAGCAGCGGAAGCAATTCTTCCGAAGATTCTACACGATACCCATGTGCGCCATAACTTTGGGCATATTGCACAAAATCCGGATTGTCATAATCCAAACCAAAATCCTCAAACCCCATGTTCGCTTGTTTCCATTTAATCATACCATAAGCGCTGTCATTGAGGATTAGCACCACTAAGTTCATCTTGAGCCGCACGGCCGTTTCCAATTCCTGGGAGTTCATCATAAACCCGCCATCTCCGCATATTGCCATCACTTTTCGGTTCGGATACACCAAATGCGCCGCCATGCAAGAAGGCAGCCCTGCGCCCATTGTGGCTAAAGCGTTGTCTAATAACACTGTATTAGACTGATGGGCTTTATAATTTCTTGCGAACCAAATTTTGTAAACGCCATTGTCCAATGCGATAATCCCATCAGAGGGCATCGCTTTGCGAACGTCGGCCACCAACCGCTGGGGATATACCGGAAACCGGGGATCATCGGCGCCATCCTGGAGATGTTTTTCCACATGGTCTTTCACTTTCATGAAATAGGAAAAATCCCAATGGCCTTGCGTCATTAACCGTTCTTTGATTTGCCATATACTGTTGGCGATATCTCCAACCACCTCCGCTTGCGGGAAATACACCGGATCGACGAGGGCCGACATAAAGTTAATATGAATCACTTTAAACCCATCATGTTTCATAAAGAAAGGCGGTTTTTCAACCACATCGTGCCCGACGTTAATTATCAAATCCGCATGTTCAATCGCCCGGTGCAGAAAATCATTCGCCGATAGCGCTGCGTTTCCTAAAAACAAGGGATCGCGTTCATCAACCACTCCTTTTCCCATTTGGGTCGTAAAAAACGGGATTCCGGTTTTGTCGATAAATTGGCGCAGCATTCGAGAGGTCAACTTGCGATTCGCTCCCGCACCAATCAACAACAGTGGATGCTGCGCTGCTTCAATCATGGCCACTGCGTTTTTGATTGCTTTTTCTTCCGCGATGGGACGGCGAGTATAGCAAACGGGAATTAATTCCGCATCGGTTTGCTCATCAGCGATATCCTCCGGAAGTTCCAGGTGTACTGCCCCGGGACGTTCTTCCACACTTAAGCGAAACGCCTCTCTCACGCGAGTTGGAATATTATCCCCGCTGACTACTTGCTGGGTGTATTTCGTCAAAGGCCGCATCATATCCACGATATCTACAATTTGAAACTGCCCCTGCTTGCTGCTCTTAATCGGTTTTTGCCCGGTGATCATACATATAGGCATTGCCCCCAATTGTGCATAGGCAGCGGCCGTTACAAAATTGGTTGCTCCCGGGCCAAGCGTAGACATGCACACGCCTGGTTTTCCGGTCAACCGCCCGTAAGTTGCAGCCATGAAACCCGCTGCTTGTTCATGCCGCGTCAGGATTAGTTTGATGCTGGAATCTTTTAGGGAATTGAGCATATCCAGATTTTCTTCCCCGGGAATTCCAAAAATATACTCCACTCCTTCTGCCTCCAACGCTTTCACAAATAAATCGGATGCTTTCATAAACCCCTTTCTTCTGTTAAGAAACGCTTATTTAAAAAATCAAAATGTTTTGCGATAACGATGGCTGAGCCTAATAGCGCCTTAATCAGTCGCATGTTTTTTGCGCCAGCCAGGTTTGATGCTATAGTCCTGAAGACTTTACCACATTCTGCGGACTCTTGATTTTTCTCTGTCAATTCTCCTTCCGACCAGTCGTTCCCAAAGCTTTATGCCAGCAAACTGTTCAACCCGTATTGTTGGCACTAAAAACGAGTCCAGGGGTTGATTAGATCTTTCGTTTGGCATCACAAATGACCACATCTGTAAAGTCCCCCTGTTATTCTCTGCCAAAACAGATTTAAAATATGCATGTGGTATGGGGATGCTTACCTCATTCGAATCATCAGCACCTATAACTTCGACTGGCTTATCGAAATTAAAAATAGGACCGCAAATAACATATGTTTCAAATATTGTTTGTCTGTTGTTTAATCTTCTAACTTCAGTTTCCAATTCTCTCCAAATGCCTCTATTAAATTGGGGTCTCTGGGGCGACATGTTTGACAGCAGGAATGTCTCGCTGTTTTGTAATTCTGTCTCTATTTGATTAGCACTTGCAACAAGATGCCCGCGGTCAAAGCCGGAGCCAGTGTAGTCAACTAGATCGGCACGGAAGTTATCCGGAATTCTAAAATCCGGGCGAAAGTTATCTAAACGATCTAAACCCGGATTATTAGGATCAACAATTTCCAAAGCCCACTTTGCCTGACGAAAATAATATGAATAGCCCAGAACATAGTGCCTGTTAAACATTATTTGATCTGCAGCAGGCATTCCGTACCTGGTTTCACGTCTTAAACTCGGTAAATCCATTAGTTCCTCCTTATACTATTTTTATGATATAACGCACGCGAACTGACCAGCCCCGCTTTGGGGGTCTGTTTAAGTTAGTGGCTCTACGGCGCGAAGCGGTTTCCAGAGTCGGCCAGCTCGCGCGCGTTCTGTCGGTCGCTTCGCTCCCGATAGAACCAGTAATTCTTCAGTTTTTCCAATATTACAAAAAATTCTTCATTTTGACCAGTAACATCTCGGAGTTTTACAATTTTCTAACGGTACAAAGGTTTTGAAAGAACGTTGGCAATGCAAAAGCGCCGGTATGTAAAACCTCGTTGTAGTAGCGGAACTCCAGGTTGGAATTCCGGTACCGCGCTTTTTGAAAATCCTTTAAAGGGTCATATATTTTGCTGGCAAAGCCAAAAGACCAGTGCCCGGAAGGGTAAGTCGGGATATGCGCCTGGTAAAAATCGACTTTCGGAAACACCGCGCTTAATTTGTTGTAAATTCCCCGAACAATCTCCGGAAGCCAGGAAGGCGATTCGCTTTGGTTTACCAAAATGCCATCTTCATTTAGAATATGAAAACAATCGCGGTAAAATTCGCGGGTGAACAGCCCTTCGCCCACGCTGATTGGATCGGTGGAATCAATCATTACAACATCATAGCGTTGTTCGGCGGATTTAACGTAGGCCACGCCATCTTCAAATTTACAAATAACTCTTTCCGAACTCAGTTCGTTAGCCACAGAGGGCAGGTATTGAAGGCAGGCTTGCGTGACCATTTCATCGATTTCTACCAGGTCAACTTGTTCTACGGTAGAATGCCGCAGGCACTCCCGCACGGTTCCGCCATCGCCGCCGCCAATCACCAAAATACGCCGGGGATTGGGGTGCACAAACAGCGGCACATGGGCCATCATTTCATGGTAAACAAATTCGTCTCTTTCGGTTAACATTATAAAGCCATCGATAAACAGAACCCGGCCAAACTTTTTTGATTCTACGATTTCAATCTTTTGAAAAGGGCTTCGTTCGGAATATAAAATTTTCTCGATTTCAAAACTAAAACTCCCGTTAATTTCCGGGTAAATTTCCGTTGCCACCATGCTCATTTATCGGCTCTCCAAAAATTGTAATTATACCGTTATTTTTTACACGCCATTCCCAAAACAACCGATACGCGATTTCCATTTAGATTGCGAGCGTAGTTTTGGAGTTTCTTTTTCGCATTGTCTCCCATTAAAAGATGAATTCCTAAAGGAGGAGGGCCATCAGCCTTCATCTTTGTTGATACCTGCCTAAAAAATTCACTCGATTCCTGAACCTTCACCATCCATACTTTGATTTCGAATCCTACTTGCTTTAGCGTCGAACTTGCTTCGGCCTCTGTTGCCAGGGCGCTAATTGATTCATCTTCTGCCCAGGGGGTAGGATAAACCGGTGAGCCTGCGCTGCCCATAAAGATATCGTGAAAGAGCAAACGACCGCCCGGCTTTAAAACCCGTGCTATCTCAGAATAGAATCGATTTTTATCTGCAATATTCATTTGTGCGTGTTCCGTCCATACAATATCGAAGTGAGCGTCTTCAAACGGAAGATCGAGTGCATTTCCATGATGTAACGTCACTCGCTCACCCAGGCCGACAAGCTCGGTTAGCTTTTTCCCAACGGATACATACTCTTTTGTAAGGTCGATGCCGGTGACGTTGCATTTATATTGTTCCGCTAAAAAGCGGGCAGTGCCGCCGAGACCACAGCCAACATCGAGAATAAGATCGGATGCCGTTAAATTCGCCAGCCCCGCGACTTCCAGCGTTGACGCTCGCCCGCGGGTGTGAAACTCATCAATCGGAGCCAGGTCATCAACCGTAAGGGAATTAATATTCTTTCCGGCTAACTTAAGCCCGGTTTCGATTTCTTTCATTAACCCGCTAAAGCCGTAGTGTTTATCTACCAATGCAGCGTTGCTCATTTTCAGTTTCTTATTCCGGTTTCAAAATCTTTGATTAATTTATATCGATTATGGAAGGAATATAGTGTAGTCGATAATAAAAGCCAAGTCTTTGGATCAGTCTATAATTCACAATTTGATCGTTGATTTTCATCTCACCAAGCAAGGATTTGTCAAAGCAGGAAAGTTTTTTGGAAGGATTATTAAGATGAGGTCATTTTACCAGTCTTGTCGTATTCGACCTGGATCATAAATTAATTCAAACCCTTGCTTTAACTTCCCGCCCTTAATTTTAAATGGGAGTTTTTCCAGGGAGTTTAAGAGTGAAAACAATTTTATCATCTATTATTCTTTTGTTAATCATCATTTTCGCCTCAGCTGCGTTTCCTCAACCAAATTCATCACCGCCGAAGAAAATTATTCGCATTATCGATCCCGACAACGGCCCCGGCACTGATTACACCTCTCTGCAAGAATTCGCCGTGCGGGAGCGCCGAAACCTGGTGCAGTTAGGCGAAATTGCCATCGCCGTTTGTCGCAGCTCCAACGGCACCTCGGATGGCCCGGCACAATTCGATAAATGGGTGACGGATTCCACGCATTACGTGATGGTGGTTGCTGCTGAAGGCCATCGCGCAACGGCGAAGTGGGATTCGACAAAATATCGCATTATCGAGCATTCTACTATCAATTCCGAATGCATCGATGTCGAGATTGATAATATAGTAATCGATGGCATCCAAATGCGTTTGAAAGGCGGCGGCCCGAAAAACGATGTGATCGATCCTGAGCCAGGCATCGATAAGCTGGTGGTCAAAAACTGCTTTCTCTGGCTGGATATTCAGGATAAATCCGGCACGGCGTTGGACCCCGGCAGCGATGTTGAGGTAATCAATTGCATCATCAAAAGCTCCGGCGGTGGGAGCAATGCCATTTTGTTAAAACAGCGCGGCAATAAAATGCCGCTGGCGAATGTTATCAACAATACCTTCATCGGTTGGCAGCGGGCAATTAAAACCGAAAGTATTTGCCGGGTTATCAACAACATCGTTCGCGGCTGCCAAAACCCTGATGTCTTTAAAGCAGAAGAAGATGGCCGCTTTACGGATGATTCCGATTTTAACAGCGTCAACCACATCGGCATGACACTTGTAAACATGCCTCGCGATAGCTCACAACCACCCTGGTTTAACGGGAATTTGAAAAATGCCGATATCTTTATCGATGCGGAAAACAATGATTATCGTTTGAAGCAAAACGTCGACTTTATCAATATTGGCGTTGGGCCGGAAGCAACGGGCTTTGTACCAGATACCGATATTAACCAAAATTCCCGAAAAGGCGCAGCTACGGATTTGGGCGCGGCTCTTGTTGAAAGGAAGGGTAAATAGCAGCAATAGGCAGTAGCAATTTTTCTAATGAATCGGTGGACCGGAGAAACAGTGAATCGGAGAATAGATGTCGAGTAGCAGACGTTAAGCTGCAAGTCAAAACTCTTTGATGAATCGTAGAATACAGGATTAACATAGATACGTTTACAATAGCGAAAAATTCAATAATTGAAAACTATCAACGGACAACAAACAATTCCATCCTTTCTCAAATTTCCCTTGACTTTGAATCGAAAATATCCCTGTTTGGGCGGAAATTTTTTATGACAGAAAGCGATGTTAAATGATTTACCAGGAATATCAAAAAACAAACCTGCCCAACGGGCTTACCGTTGTTTCCGAATATATACCGTACGTGCGGTCTATTTCGCTGGGCGTTTGGATTCGAACCGGAACGCGGTACGAAGATAAATCCAATAATGGCGTGGCGCATTTTTTAGAGCACATGATGTTTAAAGGCACCCGGCGGCGAACGCCACGCAAAATCGTGCGCGACATCGAATCCCTGGGCGGACAGATTAACGCCTTTACCAGCAAGGAACAAACCTGCTACCATGTGGAAATCCTTGATGAACACCTGCCCAAAGCGATTGATGTACTGGCAGATATGCTCTGCCATTCGGAATTCCCCGCTAAAGAGATCGAAAAAGAGCGCAGTGTAATCCTCGACGAAATTCAATCGCTGGAAGACGCCCCGGATGAAATGACGCATGAGCTTTTTGTGGAAAAACTCTATCCCGAAAATGCCCTGGGCTACCCGATTTTAGGCACAAAAGAGACGGTCTCCGGTATTAGCAAAGACGATGTAGTCGATTTCTTCCAAACTCAATACGCTGCCGGAAACATTGTTATTGCCGCCGCCGGCCATCTTGACCACGATAGTCTCTTAAAATTGGTAGAGAAAAAATTCGATTTCCCATTGGGAAAAGCGCAAAAGATGCCGGAAGTGCCGCAACAATTTAGCAATGGCGAGTTTATTCTGGAAAAACCCATTCACCAGGCGCATATTTGCATGGGCGTTCCGGCCTATCA
>CAXHHS010000042.1:0-16449 GCA_964015645.1 uncultured bacterium | reverse complement strand
AGTCATGCGTAGAATAGTTGAAAAAGCGCCGCGGTATGTCTCTTTGATGCGCATTTAGCCGGTGAATTGTCCCGGGTTTCGCGCTTCCGCTGTGTACTGCATCAAAAAGAAAAACCGTATCGGCTTTTTGCAGTAGTTCCATTAATGCGATACCGTCACCGCTTTGTTCGATAGCAACGGTATTCGGCAAGTTCATTTTATTTAACTGCCGAACGATTTCCAGCCCTAACCCGTCGTCGCTGCGGTATTCGTTACCGATACCAATTAAAACGATTTTGGATTTCGGAGTTGGGATTTCGGGTTTCATGATCAATTTGTACCCATCAAGGTTGAAATATTCATTTTCTCGCTAAAGTCTTTCAATCTCCAATTTCAAAAAGTGTGTCGCGCAAGAAATACAGGGATCGTAATTGCGAATAGCCTGTTCGCATTGCCAGGTTAAATCTTCTTTTGATAAGTCCATATATTTTTTGACGTAGCCATATAAATCGTTTTCAATCGTTTTTTGATTTTGGGATGTTGGGGGGACGATCCTGGCGTTTTGAATAATTCCCTCATCATCAACAGTATATTTATGCCAGCAAATTCCGCGTGGGGCTTCCGTGCATCCATAACCGGTTCCGGCGCGGGGCGTAATCGGAATCGCGGGTTCTATGGGAAATTCCAGGTTTTGGATGATGCGAATGGCTTCATCAAACGCATAAAGCGTTTCAATTATCCGCACAAGAATGCTTTTGAACGGATTGGTACAGGGCGGTAAAAAACCGATTTCCGCCGCCATCTCTTTTGTTAGGGGAGAGAGCTGTTCAAAATTAAGGTTAAACCGCGCCAAGGGGCCGACAAAATAGGCGCCGCGATCTTTAAGAACGGAGTGCAAGGCATTAGAGTGTTCAACATGAATTTCCTCAAAATGCGTTTCATATTCATCGATGTTTATGTCCAGACCGCGGTTCGATACCAGGCGGCCCTCGTTTAGAGGATACTCATCGGGATGCTGCAAAGCGACAAATTCATAATCCTGTTCGAATTCCGGAAAATTGAAACCGGCAATCAAACGCAGCATTTCCATCGATTTTTCGCGTCCCCATTTTAATTTTTCCAGCAGCTCTGAAAATTGCGCCTTCGAGGGAATTTTATAAAAACCGCCGACGGTTAGATTTATCGGGTGAACAGCTCGACCACCTAATAATTCCATAATTTCATTGCCGGCTTTTTTTAATTGCAGCGCATCTTGCACAATCTCCGGGCTATCTTTTGCTAAATGAATAGCGCTTTCGTATCCTAAAAAGTCCGGCGCATGGAGCATAAAAATATGCAGCACATGGCTTTGAATCCACTCTCCGCAATAAATTAATCGCCGCAAAGCGCGAAGCGGCCCTTCTACTGTCACTCCAAATGCGTTTTCCAGAGCGTGTGAGGCACTCATTTGGTAGGCAATGGGGCAAATGCCGCAAATCCGCGCTGTAATATCGGGCGCTTCATAATATTGGCGTCCTCGTAGAAATGCCTCGAAAAAACGCGGCGGCTCGAATATTTTCAGCTTTACATCAACCACTTCATCATTTTTGACCTTCACAAAAAGCCCGCCTTCACCTTCTACCCGCGTCAGGTTCTCAACTTTGATCGTCTTCGTTTTACTGATTTTCTTTTTAGCACTCATATTCCGACCTCTTATCCTTTTGCTTCACGAAGTTCACTTTCCTTGCGAAATGAATCTGCATAGGCATTAAAGCTGCGAAATTTTCTCACGATTTCCTCATCTCCCAGTCCCATTTTTTCCAGCCACTGGCTTAGCGATGCGGTATTCGAAGTTTCCTTGGGGCCAAAACAGCCAAAACAGCCGCGATTGTATGCCGGGCAAATGGCGCCGCACCCTGCCTGGGTAACCGGGCCTAAACAAGGTGTGCCATGCGCTACCATTACACACAAATTACCGTTTAACTTGCATTCCATACAAACGCTTTGGGAAGAGACATTCGGTTTTCGGGAATTTAGCAGGGCGTTGAGCACTTCCAAAAGCTGGTATTTGTTGATAGGGCAGCCGCGTAATTCAAAATCGACGTAAACATGCTCGTTAATCGGGGTCGATTTTTTTAGTGTCGAAATATATTCCGGTGAGGCATATACCAGCCGGGTAAACTCCTCCACATCGCCAAAGTTTCTCAAGGCTTGAATTCCACCAGCCGTAGCGCAGGCACCGATGGTGATCAGGTATTTGGATAGTCGCCGCACCCGGTGGATTCGTTCGGCATCATGCGGGGTGGTAATGGAGCCTTCTACCAGGGAAATGTCATACGGTCCTTTAATCTCCTCGCGAGAGGCTTCTAAAAAATAAGCGATTTCAACCGCTCCGGCAACCGCCAGGAGTTCATCCTCGCAATCCAATAATGAAAGCTGGCAACCATCGCAAGAGGCAAATTTCCAAACAGCGATCTTTGGTTTTCGTTTCGGTTTCATCTTAGTATTCCGGCGTTTAAGTGGCACATATTTCAGCTATCTTAGATCTCCCTTTTTGCAAACAAGTCTTGAATTTTATCAAAGCGAAACACCGGCCCATCTTTACAGATAAATGCCGGTCCGTATTGGCAATGGCCGCAAAAACCGATGGCGCATTTCATATTCCTTTCCATAGAAACATATACTTTCTTAAGATCGACGCCGCGATTTTCTAACGCCATTACAGTATAGCGCATCATAATTTCCGGGCCGCACATCATTGCGGTTGTTTGATGCGGATCAAAGGGCGCTTTAGGAATCAACTTGGTGACCACGCCAACATTTCCGTGCCAATTGCCGGTCGCTCGGTCGACAATTACATACACTTCCAGGTCAAACCGTTTGCGCCAGTTTTCCAGCTCTTTTTTAAAGAGAATTTCTTCCGGGGTTCTGGCGCCGTACAACAGCACAACTTTGCCAAACTTTTCCCGGCGGGAAAGAATGTCGTACAACGCCGGTCGCAATGGCGCTAACCCAATGCCGCCGGCTACCAATACCACGTCATCACCGGTTGCTTCCGCTACCGGCCAATGCGTTCCGTAAGGGCCGCGAATGCCGATCATCATATCTCGTTTTAACTGTTTCATTGCCCGGGTAACAGTGCCGACTGCCCGGGTAGTATGGATCAGCAGTTGTGGATTTGCCGAATCTCCGCTAATGGAAATTGGCACTTCGCCAACGCCAAAAATATATAACATGTTGAATTGGCCGGGCTTAAAAGCGGTTATATATTTCCCGTTGCGGGGCACTAATTCCATGGTAAAGGTATCATCTGTTTCCCGGCGAACTTTTTTTATCCGGTAAGGATACGGAAGCATTGGATCGTGAGTCGGTTTCATAATAACATCCGCGTTTTTAAAAATTATCGATTGTCTTTGAGTAATTCCGGGTTTTGATACATATCCAGCAGGCGCAACCGGGTTGCTTGAAGCACTTCCTGCATAATTTGGGCAAAAAATGTCATGAGCCGGTGGCCTAATTCGTGGTCTATTTCTTTCTTTTCCCGCAGGCATTTACCATCCAGGGCGATGGCGCGAGTTAAGTCCAATGCCCGGGCATCGAAATGCCAGCGATAGGGCGGAAAAAGCCATGACCAGCCCAAAACTTCGCCTTCGGAAACCATGTCGATTCCGATAGGGCCTTTGTGCGGCACATAAGTTTCTACAGCTACGCGGCCAACTTTGATGAGATAAAACGCATCAGCGGGTTCACCTTCTCTCAGGATAAAATCACCGGCGTTAAAGCGAACGTTTTTGGCGCAACCAACGATGGTTTCCAGGTGCTTTGGTGCCAAATCCGCAAAAAACGGATGGGCGGCGAGGGACGATTTTAAGTCTTCCATTCTTCCTCCTCAAAAAATATAATGTTCATGTGTTCGAGTACAATTTTTTTAGCACTCGAACATTTTAACACATTGTTTTTACTCGTTCTTACGCATCGCTTTAACTTCTTCGGTAATATCTATTCCCACCGGGCACCAGGTAATGCAGCGTCCACAGCCCACACAACCGCTTGTGCCAAATTGATCCTGCCAGCTTGCCAATTTATGGGTCATCCATTGGCGGTAGCGTGACATGGCAGAAGTGCGAACACTGCCCCCATGAATGTAAGAAAAATCCATTGTGAAACAGGAATCCCACCGGCGAACCCGGGTGGCGGTTTCTCCGCTGAGATCGGTTGTATCTTCAACCGTTGTGCAAAAACATGTTGGACAAACCATAGTGCAATTGGCGCAATTTAAGCAGCGTTCCGCCACTTGCTCCCAGCGAGGATGCTCAAGATTTTGGTAAAGTAACTCCTTAATATTTTTCGTCTCCAGGTTTCGCCCCATCTTTTTAGAGGCGTTCGCAAGCAGCGTTTCTGCTGCGCGTATATCATCTTCGGAAGCGGCTTGATGCGGCAACTCCTTTATAATTTCTGCACCTTTCTTGCTGCCGCTGTCTAATAGAAAAAAGTGGCGTTTTTTAGTGATGATTTCAGTCAAAGATAAATCATAACCACCATCGGCTTTTGGCCCGGTGTTCATCGATGTGCAAAAACAAGTGCCGCCAGGTTCAGTGCAGTTAACCGCCACTGTAAAAAGGTCTTTCCTGCGGGATTGGTAATGCGGATCAACATATTCGCCTTTTATGAATACTCGATCTTGAATGGCGATTGCGGCTAATTCGCAGGAGCGAACACCGATAAAAGCGTATTTCGGTGACTCCGGCTCTGCAGATTCGATGCTAAAACCATTTCCGTTTCGCTTCGCTTCCCATAATTTCAGGATCGGCGGATGTAAGAACTTTTTCCAGGATTGCGGGCCAACCACGTAGCCGAAATAAGCATTGTCCGCTCGCTTTTCCAGGCGATAGCTTCCACCATCCTGGCGATCTGTCCAACCGATGGGCAAATCTGCGGCGTTTTCTAGGTGATCATAAACGATAACTCTATCGCGAATCGTTGGCCCTAATACCTCATATCCGCGATTTTTTAGGGCTTGTAAAAGAGTATCAATTGCAGTGGGGTCGATAATAACCATCTTAGCCTCGATTTGTTATTGCCAGCACAGTTCTTTCAAAAGGTCCGGTTTCAGAAAACCGAATGTATAAATAAGCACATTCAAAAAAAAGAATTCTTGCGAATTTTACCGTTACCTGTTAAACATAATAGGCTTTTGATAGGTTTTAAACTATGATGACGATTAGTTTTAAATATGATCTTAATCAGGTTTAAAACGAATCATTCACTATCAATCCCCGCTGCCTTCATCTTGCAGGTAAGTGGAAACCATTAGATTTCCTTCGGCGGCTTCATGCGTTTTCAATAGGGTAAGAAAATCTTCAATTTGGCTGCGAATTCTGTTAAATTCGGTACGTTCCATCGTTGTCAGGGCTTTGAGATCGGCTAAAATCGTATTTAAGCCAGAAGACATTTGCTGATGCTCCTCATACAATTGCGCGACGGCATGGGTGTGTTGTGGGGCAACTCGAACAATGTCACTCATGAAGCCCCCTTCTTCTTCCAAATCGAAATGTTTCTGTAAATCGTTATGGAAATCTCGTAACAGGAAAAGCAAATCCATCCGCCATTGCACAAATTCGTCTTTGGATACCTCGGCATCGATCAGTTGCCAAATTTTCTCCATCTCTTGCTTAAGGTGCCCGTGCTCTTCCTGAACCCTGGTAGTAATATCTTTTTTACTCAATGGCATATCGTTGCTCCTTTCGGTTTAACACTTCGTTTGTTATTTTAACCAAGGAGTTGCTATTGGGGCAGATTCTATATAAAGACCAACACTTATTCCGTTGTGACAATCGTCGTTTAATGTCGCTTTTAGAAGGGTTTATTTCTAATACCGTTTACGATTTTATCTCATTCCCGGCCTGCTCCTGCCCCAGCAAGCCTCCCAGGATGTTAGAAACAGCCTGTGCTTTAATTTTCTGCGTATCCAGGGAGGCCTGCGCTTCGTACCTGGTTTTGATCTCAGCGATCTTCTTTTCCATATTTTCCTGAAGGCGCGCTCGTTCTTCCTCAAGCGCACGGCGAGCGTGAGAATTGTTCACACCGCCTAATTCCTGAAGCATTTTCCAATGGGAAGTGATTTTCTCGGCGGCCTTAATGATTTGCCGGTTGGGAAGAACGCGCCACATTACGCCGCTTTGATCAACCGCCAAAATATAAGGGAAGCGGTCGCGTCGCCGATCTTCGACCAATGTCAAAAACTCGTTTAAAGGGAGCAAACGCTCATGCCACCGCTCGCGGGGAAGTACCCAAAAATGATCCGAGAAACGAGGCTCCATTAACAAAATATCTGCCGCCGTAAAGGGCAAAGTGAGGCGCATTGTCTGCTGTTCACCGGCCATATAATTCAATTCGCTCTCCGGCCAAATTTTATCGCATTGCGGGGTAGGGCGGACATCGAACCTTGCAGCCAGGTCTTCTCCGGCCAGGGGATTATAAGTGAATGCAGGAAAGATTCTCGCTTCCATTGCAGCCACATCGATTGGCAAAGGTGCCGGATGTCGAACATCATTTGAAGCTGCGGTATAGAGTGAAAATAATGCCGGGCCGGGGGTATTTACTCCCTGGAAAAACCCATCGAGCATCATATCTATATTGAAGAAAGGCGTTTGCAGCACAAAGGCACTTCCCAGGTTTGCCGCTATTCCTCCCAATTGCATTGCCCAACTGTTGAAAGTAGCGGGCGTAATATGGCGCCCTGGCACATCCTTATAAATATCATCAACCTGGAATAGTATTTTAATGGGATGATCCGAAGAAAGCAGTTCAATAAGCGTTCCGTATTCTTCTGCTTTTAAGTGCGTGGCGGATAGATGTAGTAGCACCGGCGGTACCAGCGCTAATTCCCGTGACGAAAGAAAATCCCAGTTATACTTTGCAAAAAATGTATCATGAATTTCCTCGTGATAGCGATAGGCTGCTTCCAGCCGGGCAATTTTTACGGCCTTGAAAAACGCTAACTGTTGCTCCCAAAACCGTTCATAACGTTGTTTTAAAGACTCAATTGAATTGGCAGCATTTGTGATAAAAGACAGTGGAGAGGATTGCGGCATATCGTCTACCGGAACGGTTTCCGCATCAAAAATGTAGAACGGTTCCATAGAACGGAGTATTTCCAATGCCTGAGCGATTCGTTCTGCTCGCTGGTTGGTCATTGAACCGGAAAAGCCGCTTTCGGTCAGCAGATCGGAAAACGCTTTGCTATCCATTTCCTTTCCGGCGGGATCGCCTAATGCAGATTGTAAATTTTCTTCCGGCGTTGTTTTCTTGGCTTGCTTCTGAAACGCTTGCAACCAATCATTTAATGTACTGATAAGTGTGCGCAGTTCTTCGCCAAAAGCCGCGATATTTTTCTGCCAAACTTTGATCGCAACTGCTTGCAGCAACCGAATGGGTTCAACAGGTTCGCCTGTGCCGGAAACGTCTTTAAACTGGTCTTGTGTTTGCGAGAACAGGAGTGCTGGCAATAACTTCTCTACAGTCTTTGGCTGCGCATTTGTCTCTGGCCGCTCCCCGGTTAAATAAAATACCTTAAGCTGGTCGAAATTCACTTGCGGATCGATCTCCGGTGATGATGAATTTGCCCGGCATTCGCGTGGAAGCTCCCGTTTCTCATCGGCTTGCTGCTCGCCCTGCGCGAAAATTCCTTCGGCAGGTATTGTCCTTTGTTTTCGGCCTCCTTTGTGGAGTATGGCTTCCAATTTCTCGGAAAAATAGATGGCTCCCTGGCCGGAGTCGGGCGTTATCTTGTCGTGCGAATTTTCTTTAACGGGGCTTTTCATTAGAAGACTCCTTTTGAGTATCTTCACTAACACGGTGTGAGCCATGATTTACAGCAAATTTGTCAAACTCTTTGTTCAAAGCCGTCTCGACCAATTCCGGGGAAAAATTATGCTTTGGCTTTCTGATATCCTCATAGCAGGGCACATTTTCATTGCGATAAAGAATGCCGACGGCCAATTTATCCGCCATAGACGCGTATTCCCGGGCGCGATGGATATTAGCGGGGTCGTGCTCTTCCTGACTTTTGTAAGTTTTGGAAACCACTTTACTGGCTTGAATTCCGTTTTCGTGAGTTAGAATTAGCAGATTGTTGGGATTCTGCATTAACGAATCAAACAGCAGCGGGGTATAGTGGGGGCATCTTTGCATAATCCGGATAAAAGCAAATCCATGATGATGAAATGCCTGCTCGATAATATCGTGAAGCAAATCGGGAATCCATTCGACTGCCTGGGCAACAAAGGAAACGTTGGCGACTCCCAGGGTGGTAGAGGTTGGATTTAAAGGTTCCGTATATGTACCAAAAGGTGATGTGTTCGTTTTTAATCCCCTGGGAGAAGTTGGGGAAGCCTGTTTTTTGGTAAGGCCGTAAATACCATTATCGTGCATCATAGCGACCATATTCATATTATAACGAATGGCATGAATCCAATGAGCGGTGCCGATGCTGCAACAATCGCCATCGCCCATATTTACAAAAACATGAAGATCCGGGCGGCGGATTTTGACTCCCTGGGCCAGCGGCAGGGCGCGGCCATGAAGGCCATGAAATCCGTAAGTTTTCATATAATGGGGAAAGCGGCTGGAACAGCCGATCCCGGAAACAAATACGGTTTTTTCCGGTAAAAGCTGCTCGTCGCGGCAAAGTCGTTGCACGGCGGCTAAAATGGCATTATCGCCGCAACCAGGGCACCAGCGGGGAACATTACCCTGGTAATCTTCCAGGGTGTAAGTATGCTTATCGAGATCGAATAACGAGTCAATATTAGTGCCGAACATATTAATTTCCTTTGATTTCGGATTTGATGCTGTTTGAGTGTCCAAGTGTTTGAAATTCCTTTACTTGAACACAGGAGTACTTACTCACCTAAACACTTAGTTTTGCGATTTTCCTTCGAATCATCTCTTCAATCACCCCTGGCTGTATTGGCTGGCCATACACATTGGAAAAGCAATCCACATCCACCAGGTAACGAGCGCGCAAGAGCCAGGCAAGATTGGTATAACGGCGGTTATCTTCGGTAATCATTTCATCGTTTGGGTCGTCAGAAAAATTAATCTCTACGGTAATTACTTTTTTGAAGCGTTGCAAAATCTCCTTAAGCCTGGAAGCCATCGGTTGTAAAAATTTTAGATTCAGCGACGAAACTTTCATCCCTTCTTTCCGTGCCCGCCCAACAGCCTCTTCAATCGCTCCTTTAGTGCTTCCCCATCCAATAATCAACAAATCACCCTCCGGATCGCCGAATATGGACGGTGTTTTCAGGGTTTTTTGCAAGGCTGCAATTTTCAGGCTGCGATAATGGCAACCTTCCTGGTTTGCTCCCGGATCGTAGGCTACTTTGGAATCACGGGTATGCGCCAGGCCAGTGACCGTGTGCATACCGTCCGGCTGGCCGGGAATAAACCGGCGCGACAACCCGGTTTTGGGATGCCACTCGTAAGGCCGGGTGTTATCGGGAATTGGCCCGCGTTCAAAAGGCGGCGCCAACCACTCCTTTTTAAATTGGGGGCGTGGAATGGGTTGCTGGCTGGTGGCAAGTGAGGCGTCGGATAAAACGAGAACCGGCATACGGAATGTTTCGGCAATTTTGCGGGCGGTAATAATGCTGTAAAAACACTCCTCGATGGTCGCCGGCGCCATTATCACTTTTGGGGAATCACCCGGGGAGGCAAAAAGCGCCGCTAACAAATCTCCCTGCTCCACCTTTGTAGGCAACCCAGTGCTGGGGCCGCCGCGTTGAACGTCCACAACCACCAGGGGAATTTCCGCCATTACTGCCAGCCCTATCAACTCTGTTTTTAGCGCAAGCCCCGGCCCGGAAGTTATCGTCACCGCGCATTTACCAGCGTAGGAAGCGCCGATGGCAAAAGCGCAGGCCGCAATCTCATCTTCTGCCTGGTGTACAATGCCACCGGCACTTTCAAACACTTCGCTTAAATAATGAGAGGCGGAAGTTGCCGGAGTGATGGGATACATCGCGCAAACTTCCATTCCGGAGGCCATAATTCCCTGGGCCAGGGCAATATTACCGTTTACTACAATTTGCGGTTCGGTAATTCCGGCAGTAGGAATAATGAATTTAAAACCCAGGTTTGCATTCGCCCAGGCATAACCGGCGTCCAGCAGCCGAAGATTCGGCTCAATTACCTTGTTACCTTTTTTCCGCAGGATAAATCGAATCTGATCCCGGGCAATCTCCATATCACGGGAGTAAATGCTGCACAACATTCCTAATATGAATACATTTTTGCCCCGCCGGGGGTTTTCTACGATTTTCAAACATTCTTCCTCCATGGGAATCTCATGGATTTTATAACCCTTATCTACCAGCCTGTCGTACGTTTCGATATATTGTTTAGCGATGAATTCATTGGAGTGGGTTCGCCATTTGTTCTCAAGTAAGATAATGCAGTCTTTTTTTAAGTGCCCGCCCTGCACGCGATTGAGAAGCGCCTGCTCATTAAAGGCGACGATCAAATCAACCTGGTCCCCGGTATTCGTCACCGGAAATGACGCGATTCGAATGCGATTGCCGCTTGCGCCGGCGATAGTACGCGGTGGTGGTTCAATTTCTGCCGGGATAATTTCTACGGTCCAAACCCCTTCTCCCATGCGGGCGGAGATTGCGCCAAACGCCTGCCCGGCAGTCTGTGCGCCTTCGCCGGAGTCGCTGACAATTTCAACAATATGTTCGGTGATTTTTACCGGGATTTTCGGAGTGATTCCTCCCGCTTCCCCAGTTTGAGAATTTCCGCTATTCAGCATCGGGTGATCCCTTTCATATTTGAGGCTGCGGAGCCTGTTTTAAAGTCTCCAGGCAAAACAACTACTGACCAAACGCTTTTCTACCACAGCAAAAATTAGAAAGGGTTAAACGAAGATAATATGAGATGTGTCAGGTAAGTATATGATCTTTATCATGTTTTTTGATGAAACCGGTAGCCTCACTATTCCTAATTATAAGGAAGCCAATTGATTCAACAAACATTTATTTTCATCTCCGAAACATGCCACACTTTTACTCACCGATTTTTTGTTTTTTTGAATTGAACGTGTTGATTTTATTGGTGTTGGATGAAAATATTAAATTCGCAATATAAATTCTGTGGCATGCTTTGTAAAACCGGAAAAGAGTGCGGTCGGTTGTATAAGTGTATATTTTACAAAACCTTGAATGTAATAATCGAAGGTTGGCAACTTTTTTGCTATAATGATAAATGTAATGGGGAAAGCCGGCAAAAAACAATGTATTGGGGGTTAGCCATACGATGAACCCAAAAATAGCCATACCCGTTTGCGAGAATTGCCAAATTCTTCGGTGCTCAATTTTTAATGAATTGAAAGCTGCGGAATTAGAATTGATTTCCGGCAGCAAAGGTGGAAACCTTTATAAAAGAGGGCAAAATATTTTTTATGAAGGAACACGCCCTTCCGGTTTATACTGCCTCAACTCCGGAAAAGTGAAAATCTATAAAATCGATCATCTCGGAAATGAACAAATTGTCCGGCTGGCGAAGGAGGGCGATATCCTGGGATATCGATCTTTGATTGGCGGGGAATTATATTCCTGCTTTGCCGCGCCATTGGAAGATGCGCTTGTCTGCTTTATTCCCAAGGAGGTGTTCTTCAAGCTATTGCACTACAATGTTGATTTCTCAATAGAAGTGATGAAGTTATTGTCACACGAATTAAAAAATGCCGAAGACCGCGTTGCAGAAATGGCTAAAAAACCGGTTCGGGAGCGAGTTGCGGAAACGCTACTCTTGCTTAAAGAGTTTTTTGGTGTGGAAAGCGATGGAAAAACCATAGACGTCGCGATGACCCGCGAGGATTTAGCAAACCTGGTTGGCACAGCCACAGAGACATTGATCCGCTTTTTGTCGGAATTTAAACATGACAAAATGGTCGATTTAAGCGGGCGAAAGATAAAAATTATTGATCTTCACAAATTGATTAAAACGGCTAATATTTATGATTAGGAGTTGATATACAATTACCCCTGCGTGCCGTTGATCTCAGCGGTTAAAAAAGGTAAAACGGAGCCCTAATAGGCTATAATAGCAAACAACAGGAAAAACACCAATCCCCCACCATTTTTACCTATTTTAAATCATCCCGGACCCTGATAATTATCATTGTATAATGCAATGCTTTCGAATTAATTTCTTCTAAGAGCCAAAATGGTTATTGGAGGAAATATTTGGAATGAGGTTAAAAATATCGGGTCAAAAAAATGGAAAAAAATAGTTTTAAGGAACTTCACTGCGCCAATTGTGAGAACTTTGAGAGTTCTTTGTTAAAAGAATTCGAATTGAAAGACCTGGCGTTTCCTCATAAACGAATACTTGAGTTTCGAAAGAATGACATTTTATTTAAAGAGGGTGAGGACGTGACAGGTGTTTTTTGCCTTTATTCCGGTAAGGTAAAGCTGGTGAAGAGAGGCTTCGATCAAAAAGTACATATTATAAGATTAGCGAAAAGTGGGGATTTATTAGGATTGAGTAGTATTGATAATGCCAGGTATGAAAAATCCGCCGTCGCTATCGATTTTGTAACCGCCTGTTTTATACCGAAGAACGATTTGTTGGATTTGTTAAGACGGAACTCTCATTTCCCCCTGAAAATCATGAAAATTATATGTCAAGAGATCGAAAAAACCGAGCAGCGGTTGTCCGAGCTTGTAAGAAAAACAGCACGCGAAAGATTAGCGGATATGCTATTAAACTTAAAAATTATGTTTGGGACAGATGATAACCGATACTTGAATATTTTATTATCCCGTAAAGATCTGGCCGATTTTATCGGCACCACCAACGAAACCTGCTCGCGATTAATGAATGATTTTCAGAGGAAACAGTTGATTCACATTGAGAGCAGGAAAATTCAATTACTCGACCTTGAGAAATTGAAGCAAGTAGCTAGAATCGGAAAAGAAAAAGCGCAAAGCATGGCCCTTTTATAGGGAAAACGCTGCGCTTTTTCTGTAATCTTTTAGTTACACCACTCCCTGGTCAATCATCGAATTTGCTACTTTTAGAAAACCGCCGATATTAGCACCATTCACATAATTTCCCGGTGTGCCAAATCGATCGGCAACTTCTACGCAGGTTTTGTGGATGTTTTTCATAATGCCCCTGAGACGATCATCCACTTCTTCTCGCGACCAGGGCATTCTCATGCTATTTTGTGCCATTTCCAGGCCGGAAACCGCCACACCGCCAGCGTTGGCTGCTTTGCCCGGTCCGTAAAGAATTCGGTTTTCCAGGAAGAGATTTACGCCTTCAATCGTGGTCGGCATATTAGCGCCTTCCGATACCACATAAACGCCGTTTTTGAGCAGGTTCATTGCATCTTTCCCGTTGATTTCGTTTTGGGTAGCGCTGGGAAAGGCGCAATGCGCTTTGTGATTCCACAACGGATTATAATCCAGCATTGGATCGCTTGGTGTATAAATGGCATGGCGATATTTTGCCGTATATTCGGTAATTCTGCCCCGCCGGATGTTTTTCAAATCCATAATGAATTTCAGTTTTTCACTATCAATGCCTTCTTCATCATAAATATATCCACTCGAATCGGAGAGGGTAACCACTTTTGCGCCAAGCTCGATGAGTTTTTCGGTCGTGAATTGCGCAACATTACCGCTGCCGGATACCAGGCAGGTTTTTCCTTCCAATGTTTCTCCGCGAGTCGCCAGCATTTCTGCGGCAAAATATACGCTGCCATAACCGGTTGCTTCCGGCCGGATAAGCGATCCGCCCCAATTTAATCCTTTGCCGGTTAGCACGCCGGTAAACTCATTTTTCAATTTTTTATACTGGCCGAATAAAAAGCCGATTTCCCGCGCGCCGACGCCAATATCGCCGGCAGGAACGTCGGTGTTGGGGCCGATATGGCGTTGCAACTCACTCATAAAACTTTGGCAAAAGCGCATAACCTCGTTATCACTTTTCCCTTTGGGGTCAAAATCCGTTCCGCCTTTTCCACCGCCCATTGGCAGTGTTGTCAGACTGTTTTTAAATACCTGCTCGAAGGCCAAAAATTTTAGAATGCCCAGGTTTACCGAAGGGTGAAATCGAAGGCCGCCTTTGTAGGGGCCGATTGCGCTGTTCATTTCGATGCGAAATCCACGATTAACTTGTACTTCGCCGCTATCATCCATCCAGGGAATGCGAAACATAATGACGCGTTCTGGCTCGATAATTCGCTCCAAAACTTTTGCTTTACGATATTCCGGGTGGCGCTCCAAAACCAATGCCAGGGATTCGGCAACTTCTTCCACAGCCTGATGAAATTCAGGTTCGGCGGGATTCTTTGCCTTAACTTCTGCAAGCAATTGTTGAATATACTCTTTCATGACAACCTCGCTAATTGATTGGTTCTTTGATGTTTAAGATTAATTAGTCGTTTACAAGAGCCTGTATATAACAAACGATTTGCCAGTTTTGTGGTAAGCAAGTAACACATTGAAAAATAAAGACATACGGGATTTTTAATAAAGATAGCTTTTATAAATAGTCGCCACGTTTTTACCGCCTTTTTCAGGCATCTGCTAATAAGTATTGCAAAAATAACGACTTACCCAAAATACAGAATTGGGTAAATAGGCAAATGTGTGGCATGTTCTTTTCGTAGATTTATCTTTAGGTTCCGGTCTCGCATAGTTAAGAGTCGAAAGATTAGGACCTTACAAAAATAAAGGCATTAAAGGAGTATATTTTAGTATTTCTTATACCCCGATAATGCCCTATATCTCTATTTCTATGATACGACTCAAAAGTTTACAAATGGATAGAAATGCCCAAATCCCCTTCGAACTGTCCCATTTTCAATTCAATTTGCTGCTGGTTGGGTGCTTCAAAAACATTTGCCCCGCTAACAGAATTTGATAATCCATGCATTACCGCAAAGTTTAAATCTACTTTTGGGCTAAGGGATTTGCTGAAACCAAGTGTAAAATGCTCCTCTATAACACCCGGTGCGAGCATATTAAACAGTACTTCGCTTTCTGAAATAGGCTGCCCGCCGGTAGAAAAACCGCCACGCAGTTCAAAGCCCGGCGCTAATGTGAATTGAGCGCCAATTTTTAGCACTGTCATATCCTGCCATCCAAAACCCCAGGCATTATCAGCCCCAAGTGGTATAAAATCCTGGTTGGGGATAAAAAACGTATTCGGGTTATTCGCATCCGCATTCGGATTAGGCACAAATGGCGGATTGGTTTGAAGATCCATTGAGTTTCCAATCGAGTTGATATCACCGTACATAATTTGCTGAACATCAACAGCAATCGTTAGTGCGGAAGTTGCTTTCACCGCTGCGCCAACAATCCAATTTGCGGGAATATCAAACCCACCTTGTTCGGCGAATAAACCGGCATAATCGTCAAATTTTCCCATATTGATTTTGGTTTGGTAAGAACCTCCAATCGAAACGGCGCCAAATTCTCCTAAGTAGCCAAATCGAGCGCCAAATCCGGTCGCATTGGAATGATTGTTATTGGTAAGATTACCAGGATCACTGGAGAATCCGCCAAAAGCAAACAAGCCCTCGGCTTGAAAACGCTGAAAGGCAAAAATTCCGGTAACGCCAATGGAATGGTTCGCTCCCAATTTTCGCGCATAGGTACCGGCAACAAATAATTGTGACAAATCAACGCCGGTGGGCGGATCAAAGCTGAGTTGAGGATTATCGAAGGTGCGAACGGGGTAAGAAGTATTCATACCGCCATTCCCGTATATGGCTAATCCCAGGGCATTTGCACCACCAAAATCGTAACTTAATCCCATGGTGGGGATGACAAACATTTTGTTATCACTTTCCACAGTTCCGGGGGCTAACGGAAATGTAAATGGGAACCCGGACGGCCCGCCGGTGACGATGCATTCGCGATTTGGATTAAAGAAGGACACACCGAGGTCTAACTGCCGCCCCAGAAACCCGATAGCCGCAGGATTATTCGCCGCCGCCAGCGGCCCTAAATAAAGCGCGACTCCGGCACCGGCCAATCCCCGGTATTGAATGCCGTATCCATGGCGGAAATATCCGTTTGTTGCAGAAAGGCTGCTTGTTAAAAGTATAATCGCTAAACCAACCACGAAGCTCCATTTCCCAACATCTCTTTGATAAGGTTTTTGTGTCACTTTCATGATCAGTCCTCCATTGGTTAAGTGAAAATAATTTGCCCGCCCGCAGCAAGCTCGTAAAATTTGCCCACGTTAATAACGTCTTCTGCCTGTTCGCAGAAATCATCTTTATTAAGGTGAAACATATCTACCGTTGCTTTGCAGGCATATAAATTCGCGCCGGCGTCATGAATCATTTCGACAAATTCACTGACCGGGGGAATATCCAGTTGATCCATTTCCTTTTGCATTTTTGAGGTCGCAAAAGCAGACATGCCCGGCAGCATACCAATCATAGAAGGAATATGCATTGCCGGG
>CAXHHS010000041.1:0-16548 GCA_964015645.1 uncultured bacterium | reverse complement strand
GTTTTACAAACTCGCCTATTTAATGTTGTTTCGGGCGTTAAAAGATCGCCTGGGCATGTCGCGAATTCGGCGGGCCTATTCCGGCGGCGCGGCATTGGGGCCGGATATCTTTAAGTTTTTTCACGCAATTGGGGTCAACTTAAAACAGATTTACGGGCAAACGGAAATCTCCGGCGTTTCCGTTTGCCACCGCGATGACGACATCAAATTTGAAACCGTTGGAAAGGCGGTTGGAGATACCGAAATTAAAATATCGCCGAAAGGGGAAATTTTAGCCAAATCGCCCTGTGTTTTTCAGGGATATTACAAAGATGAAGAAGCGACTGCTCAAACGCTGCAAAACGGCTGGCTGCGTTCCGGGGATGCCGGTTACATTGATGACGATGGTCACCTGGTGGTGATCGATCGCATGAAAGATGTAATGCGCCTGGTTGACGGCAGCATTTTTTCCCCACAATTTATTGAAAACAAATTGAAGTTCAGCCAATACATTCGTGAGGTGGTCGTCTTCGGCAAAGAAAAACCTTTTGTCACCGCATTTGTGAACATCGATTTCCAGAACACCGGGAAATGGGCTGAAAATCGCCGATTGGCGTATACCACCTATACTGATTTATCACAAAAACCCGAAGTATATGCCTTGATCAAAAAAAACGTTGTTGAGGTAAACAAACAGCTACCACAATCCGCTCGTCTCAAACGATTCGTCATTCTCCATAAAGAGCTCGACGCCGACGACCAGGAGCTTACCCGCACCAAAAAAGTCCGCCGGGGGTTTATCGAAGAAAAATACCGCCAGTTGGTTAACGCGCTTTACAGTGATACCCGCGAGGTGATGGTAACCGCGAATGTAAAATACCGTGATGGCCGGGAGGAAACGATTAAAACATCAGTAACTGTGGAGATAATGTTTTGACAATAGTTCTGAGATGTTAACACAAGCGGAGAAAAATACTTTCCTTCCTTTCTTTATTATTTTATTCATCTTTCCTATGTATAATTTCAACAAAAACTTATTTTAGTATTGACTAAAATACCCCCCTGGCATATATTGTCCCCGCCTTTCCGAATATGTATTTTCGCTATACTATAAAAGTGTGGCGGTTATGATCGTTTCGAAGTATAAATTTCATTTATAAAACATCTCGTTTTCTAAGTCGTTATTCGCAGTTAAATTTTATCCTTAATTGATACTGTTAACTACTCATTAAGGGAATTTTGAATGGTGCAACGATTACCGCGATCCCCCTCTAGGATAGCAAACACGATTTCCCACAAACAAACATCGATACACTTTTTTATATACAAGACAATTATTTCCACAACTATTTATTCCCTTAATTCTTTTTTTAATTTTCATTTTTATGAAAGGAGGTTCTTATGAGTGATCCTTTTACTGGAGAAATCCGTATGGTCGGCTTCAATTTTCCACCACGGAGCTGGGCATTTTGTGATGGGCAACTCCTGGCCATATCACAGAACACCGCCTTATTCTCGCTGTTCGGCACTACGTTTGGCGGTGATGGGCGTACTTCTTTCGGCCTGCCGGATTTGCGGGGACGAGTACCGATTCACGTTGGCACCGGAGCGGGCCTGAACCCGGTAAGTTGGGGCCAAAGAAAAGGCGTGGAAACCGTTTCGCTAACAGTAGATCAAATCCCCAGCCACACTCACAATGTACAAGCCAATTCTGCGGATGCAGATTCGCTCACTCCTAGCAACACGATGCTTGCCCGAGCCAAGTCGGGAGTAAGCGGTGGTAATGATGTGCCATTTTATCGCCCATTAGATACCGTCGTAAATATGGCCACTGGCGCGGTCACCAATACCGGTGGTAGCCAATCACATTATAACTGGCAACCAAGTTTGGTCATTAGTTTTTGTGTTTGCCTTTATGGCATTTATCCATCCCGAAACTAAGAAAGGAGGTTTTTATGAGTCAACCTTTTATCGGTGAAATTAGAATGTGGGCCTGTAATTTCGCTCCGCGAACTTGGGCAAATTGTGATGGCCAATTAATGGTAATCGCGCAGAACACCGCCTTGTTCTCACTCATCGGCACCATTTATGGCGGCGATGGCCGAACCAGCTTTGCCCTGCCAAACTTGCAAGGTCGCATTCCCCTTCACCAGGGCCGTGGCCCGGGTCTTACGCCCCTAACAATCGGCCAACCGTTTGGTGATGAAACAATTACGCTCAATACCCAGAATATTCCTTCCCACAGCCATCAAATGCGCGGGGAATCAACTGCTGGCACTACCGCGGATCCGGCGAATAATTTTACAGCCGAACTGCCAGTAGGAATAAACGCCTATTCCACTAATTCATCCCTGGTTATGAATTCAGCAGCGATCGGTAATACCGGTAGCGGCCAGGCGCATAATAACATGATGCCCTTCTTAACCATTCGGTTTTGTATTGCGCTGCAAGGTTTATATCCATCGCGAAACTAAGAAAGGAGGTTTTTTATGGGTACACCTTTTTTAAGTGAAATGAGAATTGTTGGGTTTAATTTTGCCCCAAGAGGCTGGACTTTGTGTGACGGCCAATTGCTGCCGATCGCCCAAAACCAGGCGCTGTTTTCGCTGCTCGGTACCATGTACGGCGGGGATGGCCGAACCACTTTTGCCCTTCCGGATATGCGTGGTCGGGCACCGCTACATACAGGACGTGGTGCAGGCCTGTCCCCTCATTCCCAGGGTAATAGAGGTGGAGCGCAAACAGTTACACTAACGACTTCTGAACTGCCCAGCCACAACCATTTTATGAGGGCGGGAAATGATAACGTAAACCATGCGCCGGGTGCTCATTTCCTGGGGTCTAATGTACCGCTGTATCATACGGGTTCTACTGTTGGCACAAATCTAAATAGCACAGTGCTGGCCAATACCGGTGGCGGTGGAGCTCATAACAATGAGCAACCGGCCCTGGGGTTATATTTTATCATTGCAACTACAGGGGTTTTCCCGTCGCGGAATTAAAACGGGGTCAAGTAGTTATTATTAGCTGTTCCGGCGTTTGAGTTTTCATATGTGTTAAGGCTCATTAAGTCGTACTATTTCTTTCGGGGAAACCGGCCTCGGAGAGGCGACATGTGTATAGAAATGAATCAACCGCCGAAAATTGAACTCCAGCTAACGAAGCGAGATGAGATAAATAGCTCCTATCGGAGCTATATCAAATTTTTGCTTTTCTCTAGCTATAACTATATCGCCCCGTTAGAGTTAGAAAGAGTTTTTGTACCGGCAAAGGGGTATGGCTTAATGAGCCTTAGCACACTAAATACTTAAACACAATATTACCATTCAACTTAGTTTATCCAGTTTATTTCTCAGCATCATTTCATTCCTCCGATTTTGTCCGTCTTTTCACGTTATAACCTCAAAAAAAACTTATTTTTAATATTGACTAAAATATCGCCCTGGCCTATATTATTTACGCCTTTCCTAAAATGTATTCTCGCTGCGCCAGAGAAGTGTAGCGCTTATGATTTTTTCGAAGTATAATTTTCGATTACAAGAACATCTCATTTACCTGGTTGTTATTCGTCTTATACCATTTTTGTTGAGTGATTTTGCATTAGCTATTCCCGAATGTTTTAATCGGAAATCTATTTCGGGCTCGGAGCGATAGCTTATGACAATCACTTTCTAAAATTGGTATTCGTTAAATATGAGGGGTGTGCATCAAGCTTTTAGAAGCCATCAAAACGGCTAATTTGTCTCGATTTCTCATTAACACCACATTTAAACACGGTGTTAATGAGAAAAAACGATGCCTGGAAAACCGTTTCAAGGGTTTCACTCTAATTACGCGCTTAAGCGTCCCCCTCGATTAAATTATTTCCCAAATTGATACTGTTCTAAATCTAGGAAATTGTGATGCGAATGGTACAAACAAATCCCTTTATCCCCCCCAGAACAGCAAACGTGTTTCCGTCTCCTCAAAGAGTGGCAACTTTTTTTTATAAACAACTCATGGCGGTTACATCTATAGCGACTTCATTCTTTACCCTTAATTCACTTCTTAATTTTTATTTAATGAAAGGAGGTTCTTATGAGTATTCCTTTTACCGGGGAAATCCGCATGTACGGCTTCGCTTTTGCACCAATGGGCTGGGCATTTTGTGATGGCGAGATTATGACTATATCGCAGAACGATGCCCTATTCTCCCTGTTGGGCACGACGTTTGGTGGCGATGGGCGTACCAATTTCGGCCTGCCGGATTTGCGCGGCCGGGCGCCGGCAGGCGTTGGCACCGGAGCGGGACTGAACGCGGTAAGCTGGGGTCAGCAAAGGGGCCAGGAAACCGTGAAACTCACTGAAAGCCAAATCCCCAACCATACCCACAACGTACAAGCCAATCCAGCGAATGCAGATGCGACCACCCCCAGTAATACAGTGCTTGCCCGGGCCAAATCAGGGATCGGCAGTCCTACCGATGCCCCCTTTTACAGCCCGCTTGCCAACGAAGTAGATATGGCTACCGGCGCAGTCACCCCTACCGGCGGCGGCCAGTCGCATTTTAATATGCAGCCGAGTTTGGTCATTAATTTTTGCATTGCACTGGTAGGTGATTATCCATCTCAAAGCTAAGAAAGGAGGATCTTTATGAGTAACCCTTTTATCGGCGAAATTAAAATGTGGGCCTGCAACTTCGCCCCGCGATACTGGGCTAATTGTGATGGCCAATTAATGAGAATCGAGCAGAACCCCGCCCTGTTCTCGCTGATTGGTACCATTTACGGTGGAGATGGCCAGACCTACTTTGCCCTGCCAAACTTGCGAGGCCGCACTCCCCTTCACCAGGGTCGCGGCCCGGGCCTTAGCAACCGGAGAATCGGCGAACCGCTTGGTCAAGAGACAGTTGTTCTCCAAGCCAGGCATATTCCTTCCCACACTCACCAAATGAAGGCGGAGGAACAGAGGGGCTCTACCGGGGATCCGGCGGATAATGTTCCTGCCGAATTGCCGGCCGGTATAAACGCTTATTCCACCAACTCATCCTTGGCGATGAATTCGGCAGCGATCGACAATACCGGCAGCGACCTGGGGCATAATAATATGATGCCCTTTCAAACTATTCGGTTTTGCATTGCACTGTGGGGTATTTCTCCACCACGAAGTTAAGAAAGGAGATTTTTATGTCCGAACCTTATTTAAGTGAAATGAGAATTATTGCTTTTAATTTTGCGCCCAGAGGTTGGACCTTGTGCGACGGCCAATTGCTGCCAATCGCCCAAAACACCGCCCTGTTCTCTTTGCTCGGCGCCAGGTACGGTGGGGATGGCCGCACTACCTTTGCCCTGCCGGATATGCGCGGCCGGGTACCGCTGCATACCGGGCAGGATACCGGCATCTCCAATCGTATCCAGGGTAGTAGAGGCGGCACGCAAAATGAGACACTAGATACCACTGAATTGCCCAGCCACAACCATATTCTAAAAGCGGGGAATGATAATACAAATGAGGAGCCGAATGCCCATTTCCTGGGATCTAATGTACCGCTGTATCATACGGGTTCAACTGTTGGCACAAATCTGAATAGTGCCACACTGTCCAATACTGGCGGCGACCAATCCCATAACAATGAGCAACCGATCCTGGGGTTATATTTCATCATCGCAACTGCAGGGATTTTCCCTTCGCGAAATTAAAATGGGTTAAACAGTGCTAATGTGTTCCGGTGTTTAGTATTTGTAAATTGCCGTTGTGCGGTTAGTTGCTAAGTGGAGCATTTAACCCCGAAACTTCGAAAGATGTAAAAAGTCCCCGCCTTAGAAAGGAGGGGACAGGATTTCGCAGCGTTCAGCAAGAAAACCAGGGGTGGTTGAAAGCGCTGATCTCGTGTAACCACCCCTGCATCTTTCGCTGTCCCCTCCTTACTAAGTTGTGCGTTTCACATTTGTTTGTAGGGTTCCAACTTCTGTGTAGTTAGTTACTGCGAAGCAGTTTCAGACCAAAACCCAGGATTCGTCGGGACGATGAACCCTGGGTAAAGTATTAAGAACGACCATTCCCCAAAGGAGAATTACAAACGCGCTGTTCTATAACCTCTTCGAGGTAAATCCATTTAGGTGTATCAAACCCTGCAAATAATTTGGTTTATTCAGCTTGTTCTTCCTCTATCATTTCTTTCCTCCAAATTTTGTCCATCTTTTCACGTTACAACCTCAAAAAAACTTATTTTTAATATTGACTAAAATACTTCGCCAATATATATTGGGCTTGCCTTTCCCAAATATATTCTCGCTGCATCACGGAAGTGTTGCGATGGAAGTCTTTCGAAGTATAAGCGTAGTCTATTAGTAGCACCTCATTTACTTAGTTGTTATTTGTAGTTAATTTTACTTTGAGAAGTCTGATAAAAGTCTGTAAATTAGAGATTTAAGCTCCCCTTCCAGGAGAGGGATCGGGAGTGAAGTTAAGCAACTTCTTAAAGTAGAGCCAAATTGTATCCTTAGTATTAACCGCTATTCTTAGGAATCCCTGAATGGTACAACCGTTTGCCACTCACTCTCCGAAGGCAGCACATACGATACCCCCCACCAGTCAACCATTACCGATTTTTTTTAACACCCTATACAAGGCACTTATATCTATAATACATTCATTCCTTACCTTTAATTCATTTCTTAACTTAATTTTCATTCTTTTAAAAGGAGGTTCTTTATGGTTACTCCCTATATAGGAGAAATCCGCATGGCTGGCTTTACCTTTGCGCCAACGGGCTGGGCCAAGTGTGATGGAACTATTATGAACGTAACGGCGAATGAAGCTTTATTCTCACTGTTGGGTTCGACGTTTGGTGGCGATGGGCGCACTACTTTCGGTTTGCCGGATTTGAAGGGCCGGTTAGCGGTAGGTGTTGGGCAGGGAACGGGTCTGAGCAATATAACCTGGGGCCAACAAGGCGGTACGGAAAACGAAACAATCTCTAGCGTAAGCCAGCTCGCCAGCCACACCCATAATGTGCAAGCCAATTCCGCGGCTGCAGATTCGACCGACCCCAACAACACAGTGCTGGCCCGGGCCCAATTAGGGATCGGCAGCGGCAACGATGCACCCTTTTACCATTCGTTTGACACCGAGGTAAATATGCAAGCAGGCGCCGTTACGAGCACTGGCGGCAATTCTGGCGGCGGCGTTTCGCCGCATAATAATATGCAGCCGTTTTTGGTCACTAATTTTATTATTGCATTAACCGGCATTATGCCAACTCAAACCTGAGAAAGGAGGATTTATATGACTGAACCTTATATCGGAGAAATTAGAATGTGGGCCTGCACCTTTGCTCCGCGAAATTGGGCCAATTGTGATGGCGGAACAATGCAAATTGATCAGAACCCTGCCTTGTTCTCGCTGCTTAGTACCATTTACGGCGGCGATGGCCGGAATACTTTCGGCCTGCCAAACCTGAAAGGCCGTGCGTCCCTTCACCAGGGCCATGGTTCGGGTTTAACCAATCGACCTATCGGTCAAGTTGGTGGTGCGGAGACAGTCACGCTTACGACCAGCGAAATTCCATCCCACACCCACCAAATGCGCGCAGAGGAACAGGCGGGCACCACCGGGGTTCCAACGGATAATGTTCCTGCCGAACTGCCGGCCGGTGTAAACGCTTATTCCGCTGATTCATCCCTGACCATGAATACAGCAGCTATTGGCAATACCGGCGGCCAGGGGCATGAAAATATGATGCCCTTCTTAACCGTTCGGTTTTGCATTGCTACAAATGGCATTTTTCCATCACAAAGCTAAGAAAGGAGGTTTCTTATGGCCGAACCTTATTTAAGTGAAATGAGAATTATTGGATTTAATTTTCCCCCGCGAGACTGGGCCTTATGTGATGGCGCAATGCTATCGATCGACCAAAACCAGGCGCTGTACTCGCTGCTCGGCACTGCCTACGGCGGTGATGGCCGGACCACCTTCCAACTACCGGATATGCGCGGCCGCACACCGCTGCACCTGGGGAACAGTTATTCCCTGGGTCAGACAGGCGGCGAGGAAAATGTAGCGTTAGAGCCTGATACCATGCCCAGCCACAACCATGGCCTGGTAGCGGGTAGTGATAATACAAACCATGAGCCAAACGATCATTACCTGGGTTCTAATGTACCGCTATACCAAACGAATACTACCGTTGACACAAATCTACATAGCTCCACGCTGGAAAATACCGGCAGCGGCGCAACTCATAACAACCAGCAACCGTTCCTGGGGTTAAATTTCATCATTGCGACGACAGGGACTTTTCCATCGCGGAATTAAAGCGGTTTAATATTGTGTTAATGTGTTCCGGTGTAATGTTCTTACAAAAACACCGGAACACAAAACACTTGAACACAATAACCTTTAAATACGAATGCTTATGCCCTATCCCGGAATCACTTTTCGTCCCGCTCGTTTGGAAGACCCGGAAGATATGAATTTCCTTTACCGGGTATTTGCCAGCACCCGCATGGAGGAGCTTTCGGTCGTAGATTGGACCCCGGAACAGTTAGAAGACTTTCTGCAAATGCAATTCTACGCTCAACACAAATACTACCAGGAGCACTTTACAAAGGCAGCGTATGATCTCATTCTCCTAAAAGAGCACCCCATCGGGCGGCTTTATTTGGATCGCCGGAAAGGAGAGATGAGCATTATCGATATTGCGCTACTCCCGGAACACCGGGGGAAAGGCATTGGGCGCGCGCTGATGGAAGATATCCTGGCCGAAGGTCAAACTACCAATCGCAAGGTATGCATCCATGTGGAAAAAAACAACCCGGCCCTCCGCCTCTACAATCGCCTGGGATTTAAGGAAGACGGTGAAGTCGGTCCTTATTATTATATGGAATGGCGCCCGGAGCCGAATAATAGCGAAGGCTAAGATAAAAAATAGGTTATAAAATTTATCCCTGGCCTTCAACTTATATTCATTAAAAAAAGCGGAGCTAAATCGATGTTAAACTATCTGAAACAATCCACTTACGAAACTTTGAAGAGCGAAACATTCCCGCTCAAGCTGGACGATGATAATAGCCTGGACCTGGTACTGGCAAACGTTTATGACGGCATACCACCGTCAGATAAATATGAATCATTTAAGATCGAGCTCCAGGGTCCGCCGGATTTTCTCCTGCGCCAGCGAATTTACGAATTCAATCATGAGAAAATAGGAATCTTTCAGCTTTTTATTGTGCCGGTAATGCAAAATGAACAGGGGTTTCTTTACGAGGCGGTGTTTAATGTTCTAAAAGAAGACGGGTAAGCCGTTTACTAAATTGCGGAGAGTAATACAAACCGATCCAATTTAAAGGAGGATAATGATGAAAGAAGTGGAAAAATATGCTTTTTTTTGGAGGCCGGAAGACGATTCCGGCAGTATACACCTGGTTTTGGCAGGTGAAGGGGCTGCGGATATTTTTATCGATTCTCCGCAGGAGGCTACTTTTCTGTTAGACCTGTTAAGAAACGAAAAACCGATTTTTTATAATGCCGATAGCGGACAGATTTGTACCGGTTTGGAACCGGCTGGAGAAGAAGAAAAGCCAAGAGCAAAGGCAAAGGTAAAGGCAAGGAAGAAATAATTATTCACTATTTAAATTTTCAACAATAATTGCAATAATTTGTGCAATTTCCTTTTTATTCAGTTCATAAAAGAGCGGCAGCCTTAACAGGCAACCCGCAAAATGGTCGCAATTTGGCAGCTCTCGCCCGTCGTGGCGGGAGCGGTAAAATGGTGATGTATGTAACGACAAAAAGTGAAAGTAGGCGGCAACTCCTTGCGCTTTTAACATCGCGATTAACCGATCTCGTTCTTCCCGGCTGTTGCATACCAGGTAAAACAGGTGGGCATTGTGCCTCGCATAGTGAGGGACCGCCGGTAATTTCACTTTTTCATTTTTTTCCAGGGGTTTTAAACCGTCCTGGTACTGCCGCCAAATTTGCTGCCGCTTCTGCTGAATGTCCTCTAATTTTTCCAATTGGGCATAGAGAAAAGCAGCTATAATTTCCGCAGGTGCAAACGATGAGCCGGTATCCAGCCATTCGTATTTTTCTACTTCTCCCCGGAAGAATGCCACGCGATTGGTTCCTTTTTCCCAAATAAGTTCCGCTCGCCTCTCCAGGCTCTCCTCGTTTACCACCAACATTCCTCCCTCACCACAGCTAATATTTTTTGTTTCGTGAAATGAAAATGCCGCTAAATGGCCGATGGATCCCAGGGGGTTTTTGCCATAATAGGCGTCCAGGCTCTGCGCGGCATCTTCGATAATGTACAAGTTGTATTGTCGTGCTAAATCCATAAGCGGCTGCATATCGCAGGCGATGCCGGCGTAGTGCATCGGGACGATTGCCTTCGTTCTCGGGGTTAAAAGCGATTCAACTTGCGCAATATCAATATTAGGAACCTCCGCCAGGCAATCGGCAAAAACGATTTTCGCCCCTCTTAGTACAAAGGGATTTACCGTGGAAACATGGGTATAGGAGGGTGCGATGACCTCATCCCCCGGTTGAATATTGACTAAAATAGCTGCCATTTCCAGGGCAGCAGTAGCGGTTGTGGTGAGCAGAACTTTTCGAAATCCATATTTTTCCTGAAAAAACGCCTGGCACTTTTTTGTAAAAATACCACCCCCGGCGATTTTTCCCGACTGAATGGCTGCTTCAATATATTTCAATTCTTTTCCGGTGAGATGGGGCTTGTTAAAAGGAATTTTCATAATGCTTCGTTTTGATCTAATTCTTAAGCCAAAGATTCGCACTGAAGTTCTACAACAACTTACTCACCGCAGTAATACCATTTTTCGTGCCCGGGTGAAATCGCCTGCTTCCAGCTTGTAAATATAAATTCCACTGGCAGCCTGTTTTCCGAAATTATCTAACGCATCCCATTTTGCGGATTTAGTCCCGGCGGTTTGGCGCTCGTTTATGAGACTACGAATTTCTTGCCCCAGGATATTGTAAATCGTCAGTTTAACATCCACGCTTCCTTTTAAATCGTAGCGAATGATCGTGGTGGGATTAAAGGGATTGGGATAATTTTGATACAATGTAAATGCTTGCGGAAGCTGGGAATGTTCGCTATCATCAATCGATGTAACCGGGTCGAGTGTTAAAATTAAACCCCAGGCGTCCAATTGGCCGGAAGTGCCGTCAAGATTTTCGGCGTCGATAACAGTTATCGTCCAATCACCGGTGTATCCCTCGGCATTAAACGCTGCCAGGGAGTCCGGGTGGGGTTGAAAAACGCCGGTTATTTGCTGCTCGTCTCCTGCCGGGATATGTTCAATGCTAACCGGCGCGGCATCATCCAAAATGATGTCGGGATTACCGCTGCGATTACCCAGCGAATCATCCGGGAAACCCGGGCGGTCGATGAGGGTAATTTCTTTTTTGGAAGGCGCCAATAGTTTAACAATCAAATCGCCAACATTCGGATGGGTTGCTTTGAACGTAACATCAATATCGCTAATTCTAAAATTGCTGTTCCCGGAAATGGTTAGAACATCTTCTATTCCGGCAGGATTATCTTCGACAATCGGAATGAAAACGTTGCGGGTAAACGAGTGTATCCTGGTGAACTGAAAATCGTATGGCCCGCTTATCACCTGGTTCATATTGGCTGCTGCATCTACCGCAAATATCCGGTATTCCACAAAATCGCCGGTGGTAATACCCGTTTCAACGAATGGAAAAAAACCGGTGTAATGTTCCCCATTGCGAATAAGGGGTAGAACCTCTTGCACTTCATTATTGAGAGAGTATTCTATCCAAACCGTATCAACAGCGAGGTTATCCGTTACCATAACATCAATTGCCAGTGGCAAAGCAGTCGTTACAACCGGCGACGGAATTGGCTCGTGAGCGACGATTGGCGGCAGGGTATCGGCACCGGCAAAAAAGCGATAAGATTCAGCCGGAACGTTTGCCGGAGATTGGATACGCAGCCCGGATTCATCAACGGTAGAAATAAAATATTTGATAGAGGCTTCGCTGCCTTGCCCGGGAATTTGCGCAGAATATTCATTCGGATTTCCGGTAGGCAGCATCATCACGCTAAAATCAAATTTCGGATCATTGTCTGTCATATCGCGTGCAAACTCATAGTGCAATCGCACCGAGTCTGCGATAATAGGAATATCCCCGGGAAGGATTGTGGTAACTACATTGTAGGGGCCAACAAGGTCTTCGGTATCTTTATTAGGAGTATGATCGATAAACGCCAGCCGGGGATATAATTGGGATTCCCAAAGGCCTCTACCGTATGTTGCCGCTCGAATTTTCCCGGCAGCATCATGAATTTCCAGCTCCGATATGATAACATTAGGCAACCTGTTTATAAATGGCTGCCAATCGTCAAGCTGGTCGTTGCGGTAATACACGCCGATGTCGGTTCCAATGTAAAGCGGGTTGTAAGGCGCATTTTGATGAACAATGCAGTTTATCGGAAGGTTTGGCAAAGACCCGGAAATATTCATCCAATTTTCCCCGCCATCATTCGACTGATACACTTTTTCCCCGGCAAAAAAACCGGAAAGCGTGATCCAAACTTTTTGGGGATCATCACTGGATATGGCAATATAGGTAAATACCGCAGCGGGAAGGCCAGTGGTAATATTCTCCCAGGTTGTTCCGCCATCGGTTGATTTGTGCACAGCATTGATCCCCGCGCTGTAAATGTAGTTTGGATTTGCCGATGAAATTGCCAGGGCTGATTGCTGCTTGCCAAAATCGAATATTGCTTCCCATGTATCGCCGCCATTGGTCGTCTTCCATAAGCTGGAAAATCCTGCGTAAAGCGTTTGGGGATTTTCCGGGTGCATAACAAACGGAGTTACCCATCGACCGGTCTCCGTTATATCGCTGGTTATGAAGGTGAAATTATCCCCGCCATCGGTCGATTTATTTATGCCTCCCCGCTGCCAGCTTGCGTAAACAATATCCGAGTTGCTGTAATCGATGATGCTCTCCATACCATCGCCGCCCAGCACATGGCTCCAACCGCCATCGCGATAGCGATTGTTCCCGTTATCCTGCGCGCCGGCAAAAATCAAACTATCATTACCGGCGTAACCGCTCAACCGGTAAAATTGGGTGATTTGTAATCCTTCGCTTAAATCTCTCCAGTGGTCTCCGAAATCTTCGGTGAAAAAAACGCCGCCATCAGTACCAGCGTACAAATCCGTACCGTAAAAATCCAGGGAATGAATATCCGCATGGGAATATTCCTGGGGGCTATTAATAACCCAGTGGGTGTTGATTTCCCAGGTTAAGCCGCCATTAGTGGATTTCCAGATGTTGACGCCGCCGCTAAAAATAATGTCCGAATTTTCCGGTGAGACGGCAATGGCGAGGTCGTACCAGCTTTGCCCACCGCTATCAGTACCGTCTTGCGCCCATCCCAACAAATTCGGCTCATCCGCCTGTAATGTAAATGTTGAACCGCTATCCGTTGAGCGATAAACGCCTAAAAGGCCATTGTTATCATTGTTTCCGGCAAGTAGATAAACTATTTCGGGATTCGCGGGCGTTACGGCAATTGCAAACCGGCTAACAGCAGGAACTCCCGGCAAACCACCACTGATAGCAGAAAAACTTTCCCCACCATCTACCGAAACCAGGAATATCCGGTTGGCAGCATATACAATAGAAGGCTCCCCGGGCTTAAATTCGATATCTTTAAAGATACCGGCGCGCGATTGTGTCCAGTGATCGCCGCCATCGGTTGTTTTGTAAATACCGGCGCTGGTTGCTGCCACCAGGGTTTGCGGATCATCCGGATGCATCAGTAATTTGCTGATTTGCCGGGATTGGGTAGTTTGCCAGTTTAAACCGGTCGGCTGCCAGGTATCACCACCATCGAAAGATTTTAGCACACCGAGACTGTAAGTGTCAGTACCGTCGCCATCCCCGCTGCCAATATAAATGATGTTTGGATTGTTAGGGTCGATGAGAATACTGCTGACGCCTAATGCTGTCAGGTAATCGGTTGTGGTTTCCCAGGTTTGCCCGCCGTCGCTGGAACGCCAAAATCCACCGGATGGCGCACCGGCGTATATGATGTTCGGATTTTCAGGATGAATTGCAACGCAATTGATGCGCCCGATTCCTGGGTTGCTGGCCAGGGATGTTACCGTCGTTGGCCCCAGCGGTTGCCAATCTGCCATCGTTGAAATGGTTGATGGGGATTTCCGGGTCTTATCAATGTAATTTAAAAATGCCTTGGATGCCTGATCCGCTCCCGGAAACCTGCCGGTAGGATATACGCGCTGCTCCCAAAAGTATTCCCAGCGTTTAAACTGTTTCCAGCCTTTGCCCTTTTCTATCGTTCTCCCCTGCCAATATCGATTAAACGCGTTTTGGATGTCGTAAAAATTGGCGTTGGGATCATCCATCATTGTAACCCATTCCTGGGCAAAGCTCATTGGGGAAATTGCGATGAAGATTAGAAGGGCGAGTGTCGTGATGGTATGGCAGGGTCTAAAATGGTATATTTGGAACATAGAACGAATCGGAGAATCGGGGAAACGGGGAACCCCAATGGGGCGAGTCTCCGATTTTATTGATTTTCCGATTTCTGCTGTTGCCGGTTCCTTTTCGGGAAACACCAATATCTTTTTTCTAAACCTTACAACAAACCGGGGCATTTTTTCCTTTTATTTCCTTTCTCGTTACAAAGCGATGTTTACCCCTTCGGGATTTTGTAACACACTGGAAAGAAACTCTCCTTCCAGTTTTTTAGGCTGATATTTGTGAGCATATAAATTATCGACTTATTCCACAGGGGACATCATATATTTTTTTAAAAAACCCAATACCCGGCGCTGGTATTCCCCCGGTTGAAATTTATATAAATCCTCATGCCTCGCACCTTCTACCATCCACAACTGCTTTGGTTCTCTGGCGGCATTAAAAAGTTTTTCGGTCTCTTGCGGCAGCGTTTTTCGATCCGCCGTTCCACTGACGATAAATACCGGGCATTGCAGCGCCGCGATATGTTGTAAGAGATCGATTTCCGCAGCACTCACGCCAAGAAAATATTCTGCGAAGGGCACGAATAAAGCACCGCCAATCGTAGTGGGTATTCCAAAGTAGAGCCGGAAGCGGTTATCAAGCGCATTAAGGATGTTACTGTAACTGCTTTCTGCCACAATGCAGCGAATGTCTTGTAACTGTTCCGCCGCTAACAAAATGGTTGCTGCCCCCTGCGATATGCCGGCAATGGCAATATCTTTCACACCCTTTTGGCGAACGAATTGAATTGCCGCGATTAAATCTGCTGTTTCGAAGTACCCCACGGAAATTTTAGCAGGATCGCTTTCGCCACAGCCCCGCGCATCGTATAACAACACACTGTATCCGCTCTGGTGGAACAATTTTGCGCGCGACACCAATTGCAATCGGCTATCCCGATGGCCATGCAGTAGTATAATCGCTTTTTGTTCATCTCCTGCCGGCAAGTACCAGCCGCGGAGTTTTATATTGTCTGAAGTGACAAAAGAAACATCTTCGATTTGGAGCGGCAATCCGACAGGCAGATTGATTTTTTTATTTGCTGATGATGTTAAAAGATAAGCGAAAAAAAGTGAACTTGCAGGATATACAATTGCAATTGTTATTAAAGAGAGAAGCAATATTTTTATGATTTTAGCCATAACGTATAGTTCAGGTGAGCAAAGGCACTGCGCACAAACGTTGAAAACACTCTTAACTTTAAGGGCGTTAAAGCCTTAAAAAACAATCTCAAGCTGCCCTTACTTCACACCTAAAGCGTAGGTTAGGCGATGAGTGTTGGGATACGAGTACAGATAATGAATTGTCACCAAACACAAATAAATAAAATGGCTTTGATTATGCGACCTTTGAAGTCTGTTTACGCAAAATTTCATTGACAAGACGAGTAACCGAAATACCGAGTTTTTGTGCTTGCTTTTGCAGTATTTTCATTATCGCCTCATCTACCTCGATCTCATAATGCCGTTTCTGAAATTCTGCCTTTATTTCTACATCCTCAAAATATTCAGGATAATCAGTTGTATCATGAGTATCCCAAAATTTGGCAGCTTCTTCATAATTAGAAAAATCATCTGGGATTGGATCAATATGTTTATCTTTTTTGCTCATAATAATTCCTTTCGGATATTGTCATATTTCGAGCTGAAATGGGGAGCGCAGTATTCTTTTGTTTGTAAATGAAAAAAACTATCAAATATCTCCCTGTTTCAGTTTGACCATAGGCAGTATATAAATCTTCGCCTTTTACTCGCCCTTTTTGTGCTCGACGAAAATGTGCATTTGAGAATAAAACTTCTTCAACTTCTTCTACCGTAACCTGGTGCTTTGCTTCAATCTTAAAAATAAAGCGTTCCTTCCAAATCACATCATACAGCCTCAAGTTCCACTCCGGTTAATAAAGTTTTTCGCTTCCCATAAATCGCCATTTCAATTTAAAATAATCATTATATTTAGTTGAAACAATATATTACCATGCAGAATAATTTTAAAATAATTTTGAAATAAAGTTGGGGTTTACAATTTGAACTGCGGTTGAAATGT
>CAXHHS010000040.1:0-16557 GCA_964015645.1 uncultured bacterium | reverse complement strand
CGCTAGAAACGGGAAATAAGCCGGGAAAATATTCGCGAGATTAAAACCCAATTAGCAGCGACAAACGCCTGGAAACATTGTTTTGCGCGGATGAATGAACCGGAGCGGCAGCATTTGCTTGCCTGGGCAATTGCCATGCGCCGTATTGGCAAAGGCACCGGTAAATACGCCCGAATGCACCGCCAGGCGGCGCGCAAGCATCTTGAAAAATGTCGCTCGGCCATACCGGCCTGGGTAATGCCGATTTATCGTGTGGCAGAAACTGTTGGCGCTAATAAAGAAGCGTTCGATGTTGTGATTATCGATGAAGCCAGCCAATCCGGCCCGGAAGCCTTGTTTTTACAATACCTTGCGAAAAAGATTGTAGTGGTGGGCGATAATAACCAGATTAGCCCGGATTTTGTCGGTATAAATCGGCAAGATGTTCGGAAAATCCGCCAAAAATACTTGATGGATATTCCCCACAATGATGTTTTGGGCGTGGATAACAGCTTTTTCGACCAGGCGCAAATCCGCTATGGCCGGCCAATACGATTGCGCGAGCACTTTCGTTGCATGCCGGAAATTATCCGCTTTTCCAATGAACTATGCTACCAGGCCGAACCGCTGATTCCTTTGCGGCTGCCAAACAGCCCTTCAATTTCTCCGGCGATTCTTACTCGACATATCAAAGATGGTGCTGCGAAGGAAATTGGCAGCACCATTCTCAACATGCCAGAGGCGGAAGCCATTGCCCAGCAAATCAAACTCTGCTGCGCTAATCCGCAGTATGATGGAAAATCCTTTGGCGTTATCAGCTTGCAAGGGTTTGCCCAGGCAAAATACATCGAGGAACTGTTAATCAAGGAGATTGGTCCGGCGGAAATGGAACAGCGCAACCTAATTTGCGGCGATTCTTACGCTTTCCAGGGTGATGAACGCGATGTCATTTTCCTGAGCCTGGTTGCTGCACCCAATCGCCGTATTGGAACGCTCTCGGCAGAAAAAGATGTAAAACGGTTTAACGTGGGAGTTAGCCGGGCGCGAGATCAAATTTGGCTATTCCATACCGCGACGTTAGAAGATTTAAGCCCCGGTTGCCTGCGTCACAAACTGTTGTCGTATTGTCTGCAACCGGGATTTCCCTATTCGGTGATCGGTAAGTTTGATGTGAAAAAAATCCGCGAATTAGCCCTCCTCGGCGACCGAAGCAAAGTGGCCCCGCCGCTGCCGTTTGAAAATTGGTTCGAGATAGATGTCTTTTTGAGAATTCATGATCGCGGCTACCGGGTGATCCCGAAAATCGAAATCGACCGTTATCGAATCAATATGCTGGTGCAAGGCCCCAACGGCTCATTGGCGATTGAGTGTGAGGGCGACCATTGGGATGGCGAAGATCAATTCGAGCAAAACCTGGCTCGCCAGCGACGATTGTCGCAATTTGGCTGGCAATTCTGGCAAATCCGCGCCAGCGAATTTTATCTCAATCCCGGGGAAACGATGAAACGGCTTTGGAAAGCGCTGGATAAAATTGGTATCTCACCCGCGATTTCCACCAACGGTAAACCGAAGAAATACAACCAGATGCAGTTTGATCTTACCAGTAGGAATTAACCGTTATCCTTTGACACATCACTGGAAGCGGAGCTTCCTATTTGTATTTCAATTCTGAGCATCGAAACAAGAAATAGATAGCAAGCCTTTTAAATCATTAATGTTGAAATTTTAAAAATTATCTTCTATTTTGAATATTCTTTAGGGAATAGAATTTCAAATAGGAGTTAGGTTTTTATTATGGCATTAGTAAAAAGTGCAATGTTAGTTGATGGCGAAAATTTGGTTTTTCGTTATCAATCTATGATTCAGCAAGGCTATCGATCACGAGAGTCGGTAATTCATACTCTTGACAAACTCGTATGGGTTAAGAGTATCGAAAATTTATGGGATACGGATTTTTATCGTGTCTCTTATTATACTTCTTGTGTTGGTGATGCGGATGCAGTGAACAATCTAAAAAAGGAAATTTCTAACATAGGTTTTGAGTTGTCAGGAGGGCATCTAAGCTATTACGGAAAAATTGATCTAACGCCACACGTATATAAGAAACCAAAATCTTCAACCAAATCGCGTTTAGTCGACATCAATATATGTATAGATGCGATGAGATACGCCTGCTCTACTGGTACAGAAGTGGTGGCTATTTTATCCGGTGATGGAGACTTTTGTGAATTAGTCAAAGAACTACAGCGTCAAGGTAGAAAGGTGTGTGTAGGCGCTTTTACATCAGGGCTTGCTGAGGAACTAACTTATCTCCCTGATAGCTTTATTTCTTTGGATAATATTTTTTTCGATATTCCAAAGGAGTAACATATTTTATTGTATATAATTCGAACATGCTCCCAACCAAACAAATTGCTCAAATTGACGCCTATCAGCGCAATTTAACAAAGCGATATATGCCGAAATTCTTGCGTTTTTTCGGGATCGTTATTCGAATGTTCATGGAAGTGTATGCTTCACACCACCGGCCTCACTTCCATGTTTACTATTAAGATTCTGAGGCACTTTATAGAATTGATGAGATTGAATTGATTTCCGGCTCTTTGCCAAGACGCCAAAGGCGTTTTATAGAAGCCTGGGCTGAGTTACATCAGCAAGAGTTATTAGACGATTGGAAACGTTTACAACGCGGTCAATCACCTTTACCTATCGAGCCATTAAAGTAAGGAGGCAAAAAATACCCCATGAAATTTATCGTGTTAAATCTTTTGAAATTGTTGGCCCTTATACCTTGCGAGTAGATTTTGATGATCTAACGACTCAAACAATAAACTTCGAAGATATTCTTAATAAAGATTTTAGCCAAATTTTATATACCGACACATTACTTTCCCGCCCCTCAAACCAAACCCGTTCATTTTGCTTTTCAAGATTGAAATTTTCTTCTTTCAGCATTTCAAAAAAACGACTGGCGATGCTCCGGTTCGGCTCGCTTAAAAATATCGTTCCACCGGGAGCGAGCAATTTCTGAAAGGTGCCGATCAATGGCCGAAAAAGGCGGGTTTCGTAAGCAACATCCGCCGCGAGAATCACTTCGAATTGCTGATTTTTAGACGGATTACGCCAATCCAACAATTGTAATTGGGGTGGGCAATTAAAGTTGAGAATCCAATTTAACTCGGAGATTCGCAAAGCGTCTTCTTCAATGTCACTTAATACAATATCTGCTCCCGAGTGATACGCTGCGATACCGGCAATACCCAACCCGCAGCCTAACTCAAGCGTTTTTTTGCCCGCTATGAAATTTTCTTCCCGGCTGATAAACTGCGCTAATGCCAGCGCAGAAGGCCAAATCTCTGCCCAATAGGGTGTTTCTTCATCCGGGTTGGGCGATGTTTCCAAAACCGTTTCTAACACCGCATCCATATTGGCAATTTTAAAAAACCGGAAGGTATTATTCGCAATCGTTAAATCGGTTTGTTCCAGGGAATATTTTCGATTCAGCCATTGATAAAGCGAATCGAAGCGGTGGGCGAGATCATTGGAGAATGATAAATTTAAGAGCATGGTTATTGTTTAATGCTATAAAGAGGCTCAAGGCAACTGTACAATTTCAAAAATATTAATTTTAGCTTTTGATGTTTTGTAAAGAATTTACGCTGCTCCAACCTTTCTTAAATAACTCAAATCTACCTTCTGCTCTGTTTGCCATAAATCGTATTGCAATTGAAGTTTAAGCCACCCTTCGGGGGTACGACCAAATACTTTTGACAAACGTAAAGCCATTTCCGGGCTAATGCTAGATTTCCCATTGAGCAGAGCTGAAAAAGTTTTTCGACTCACTCCTAAAAATTTTGCCCCATCTGTTACAGTTAATCCCAGGGCTTCAACACAAAACTCCCGAATAATTTCTCCGGGATGAGGAGGATTATGCATTCTCATAAAGTTCTCCTGTTAATGATAATCTTCGTAATCAACATAATAAATATCTCCGGCATCAATCTGAAATGTAATTCGCCAATTACCGCTTATTTTTACAAAGGCGCTAACACCACCTTTGTACACCCCTCCAATTTGTGATCGAATATTCGATATCCTTCAACACCTTCACTAAGCGGCATTCGATGGGAAATGATTGAACGGAGTTCATATTTTTTTTGCTGAACAATCGGAATTAACTTCGGAAGATAGCGCTGAACGGGGCAGCGCCCGGTTTTGTACGTCAGGTTTTTGTTATACAAATCCACCGGGGAAAACGCAAAATGATCCGAGGTATGAACGCCCACCACCGAAAGAATACCGCCCGGGCGCACCAGGTTGTAGGCCAATTGTTGCGCTGCCGGGCTGCCAACCACTTCCAGAACGGCATCCGGGCCGCGGCCTTCGGTTGCTTCGCGAATGGATAAAACAGCGTCGTTATCTTTTCCATCCACCGGTATTGCGCCAAATTTTTTTGCCATTGCTAATCGTTCGGGAATTAAATCGATGGCATATATTTCTTCCGCACCAAGTTCTCGCAACCCGAGAATCGCCAGCAGCCCCACCGGGCCGCAGCCGATAACGGCATAGCTGCCGCTCGATTTTACTTCTGCCATATCAGCGCAAAAAAATCCGGTAGGAAAAATATCGCACAGCAACAGCGCTTCTTCCGGTTCAATATTTTCCGGGATTTTTAGCAAAGTGGAATCAGCTAACGGCGCGCGCGCGTATTCTGCCTGAACGCCGTGTAAGCCCTCCCCGTTTTCTACCCATCCGAACAAATGCCCATTATCGCAGCGGCAGGAGAGATTTGCATGGCAATAAAAACATCCTCCGCAAGCGCTGAAAAAAGGACTTAAAACCCTATCGCCTTTTTTTAAGTGCTTAACATCTTTGCCAACCTCGACAATTTCGCCAATAAATTCATGGCCCATCACGGTACCGCAATCCAATCCTTTTTCGCGGCCATGATAAACGTGTAAATCCGATCCGCAAATCGCTGTAAGTTCAGTTTTAACAATTACATCCTGCGATGATTTTAACGTAGGATCGGGGATGGCGTCATAGGCAATTGTTTGGGGGGATTGGAATGTGAGGGCTTTCATTCTTTTCTCAGATTTTTCTATTTATGCAGATATACTACGTATGGAAATAATCTTTACTTCTTGAAATGATACTGGATGCTGGATAAGACAGAAATTATCAAGTATCCAGCATCCAGTATCGAACATCGTTAAATGTGAAGATTATGTTCGTTGGCAGCAAAATTATGCCTGCAATTCCGCCAACTTCTCCCGCGCTTTCTTCGCCGGTTTGTATTCCGGATCGGCGTTTTCCCAGGTTTTTAAAGCGGTTTTTAAATGCTCAATCGCTTTTCCGGAATTTCCCTGTTCCGCAAAAACTAACGCCAGTTCATAATGGGCTACCGGGTCTGCCGGAAAAATTTTCAATCGCTTTTGTAAATAAACCTCTGCTTCGGCATACTCTCCTAATTTACAATATGAACGGCCAATATAAGTATTGGCGAAAGTACGCTCTGGAGACATCTTCAAATACTCTTTATATTTTTCAATCGCTTCCTTGTATTGCTCGCGAATCTCATAAATGCGACCTTGTGAAAAGGCCATAAGTATTTTTGCAAACCCAAAGCCTGATGCCTGTAAAAAGGCTTCTGATTCTACCAATTTTTTTTCAGCATTTTCGGCATCTTCTAATTTGGTATACATTAATAGGTAACCGAGCGCAACTACTTTATCGAATGGCGGCAGCGGGTTCAATTCTTCCATCATTTTAATCGCCTGTTCGGTTTTACCGGCAGCAACGTATTGGTTGAGATCAAAGACCTTGTCTATTGTAACCGATAGTTTATTACGATACTTTGCATTTTCTTCCCACTTCAAATTCATATAATCTATAGACTTATGGATTTGACCTCTTAACTGGTAATATTCCTCCAACCGTTTATATGTTTGTGCTCTTTGGATTGGCGTTTTACTATTGGCTAAATTATCTTCATAGTTTTTCAGTGCTGCCTCAAAGTTACCCAACTTCTGCTCAATATCGCCGAGGTTTAAGGAAATAGAAACATCATCGGAAGCAAGCACCAATCCTTTCTCATAATAGAATTTTGCTTTTTCATGTTCTCCCTGGTGTTCATATAGATCAGCGATCTTTGTAAAAGAGTCCGTGTTGTTGGGAAATTGGCCCGCGTATTGTTGATAGTGTTTTAACGCTTCTTCGAAATCACCCTTTTGGCGATATAAATCTCCGACTTTATGAATATAGTTAAATTGCTCGGGATCGATTTTTAGCATTTCTTGATATTCGCTGATTGCCCTGTCATAATCGTTGATGTTAATGAAATATTGCGCCAAAGCGGTGCGCGCTTCCAAATCTTCCGGGTAAAGCTCCCGCCACATTTTTAAAACCGCCAGGCGTTTTTCGGTATCCTCTTTCAAAAAATAGTGCAGCGATTTTATTTGAAACTGAATTCTCTCCGGTAATTTGAAAAGATATTGCATACATTTTTGCAGAGCGGCATTCGATTGTTCGGTTTGATTAGAGTTTGCATAAGCTTCGAACTGGATCAAATGGGCGAAAGCAAACTGGGGATCTTTTTTTAACGCCTCGTCGAAAAGCGAAACGCCTTTTGAAACATCATTATGGATTTTATAAGCGTTTAGGCCGTTAATAAACTTTTCGAAAGCATCCCGGGAAGCTGTTAGCATTTCCGATACCGGTAGATCTTGCGATTCTTCGATGTGAGTTTGAGGAATCTCCAAATCTTTTTTCAATTGCACGCTCATTTCATCCGTTAACTGAAATACATCCGTTCCCCGGAAAGTACGTTTTGCAACGACTTTCCCCTGTTTGGATTGATAAAGCGTTGTTGTTACAACATAATCCTGATTTTCTTTCTTAAAAGCGCCTGCTACAACAAAATTTGAATGCGCTTCTCGTGCTAATTTTAATTTTAAGGTTAGCGGTAAATTACCATCTCCAAATCCCGCTTGTTTGGCTTCCCGAATAAACTCATAACCGTTATTCATTTGTATAAAAACGTCTTGTAATAAGTCGATTGTCAGGGCATGTAAAAAGCCTTGTGATAGCCAATCCAACGACGGATCATTTGATTGATTTTGGAAAAAAAACAATGCGACCTTTTTACGAAATTCACTTTTGGGAATCACGCGCTCGATTTTTTTGCCATCTTCGTCTTCCACTGTAACATTCGTTGCTGCTGCGCCCAAATCCTTACCCTGGAAAAAAGCAAACAACAGCACAGTCGTAAATATCAAGTTCAGTGGTATGCCGATTTTTTCCACTTTCGTCCACTTATTTTTCCCGGGATCGCCATGAAAATATGCTAGTAGAACTGCGGTTGGGATTAATGACAACAGCATGACAAAAGCTATATCCGTTAGGTAAGGTGATAAAAAATAACGATTTACCAGCCAATCGATGAATTGCAGAATTGCCCAACTTCCGGCCAAATAAAATCCCATAATATGCGGAACACGTCTATCCATGAGACCTTTGAACATCGACGTATTTTTACTCGTGCCCGATACTGCCATACTGCCTCCACTAAATTCTTTTCGTAAAAAGTCAATTTGCGCTTGAATATACAAAATCTTAAAGTTATATACGTTTGCAAATTTTAGAAATTGCAAACGGAGTGTGGGAATTCATTCCCACAGCCAGGGTTTTGATTTTTAGAAAAAATGCTGTGGCGAAACAACTCCCGGCCGTTCGAATATGCGTTAACTTGAAAATAGGTAGCGCTAACTCGTTCCCAAACTCCTGTCTGGGGACGCACTAAAGCTTCGTTTCAGCAGAGTAATATTAAACTGCCGCGTAAGAATCGAAATGGAGTTTCGAGGTTATTGCGTTTTCAAGCGAGTTTGGAAACGAGAATAGAGAAAAGAATGAAGACATCAACACATCAATCAAAACTACGCATTGCAATGATTATGGCTGCCGGCTACGGAACCCGGATGGGAAGATTAACCCAAAAACTCCCCAAACCGCTACTGCCGATGAATGGCTTTCGAATCATCGAAATCATTTTACACAAACTGGCGCACCAGGGAATTGAACGCGCGGTGATCAATCTCCATTACCTGCCGCATCTTGTGGAAGATTTCTTGGGAGACGGAAAACGCTATGGCCTGGAATTAATTTACAGCGAAGAAGCGGACATATTAGGCTCCGGCGGCGGCATCGCCAATGCAGAGCAATATTTTGAAGACGAAACTATTTTGGTGGTCAACGCCGATACCCTCAACACTTTGGATATCGCCACGTTTTACCGCTACCATTGCCAAACCGAAGCGCTGGCAACCATGCACGTGCTGCCATCACAAAATAATCACGATTATACGCTGGTATTATTTGATGGCGACAATCGTTTGCAGCGTATTTTAGGCCGGGATAAAGCGATTCCGCCGGAACTGAGCTCGGGGATTTTTACCGGCTATCAAATTTTGTCGCCGCAGGCACGTGCTTATTTAACGCCGGTAAATCAATCGATTATCACAAATTTGTATTTGCGAGGGGTTGAGGAAGGTAAGATGATCAATGTTTTTCCCCGGGAAACTCAATGGATTGATATTGGTACGGCAAATTTCTATCATACTTTAGTAAAGCGAATTCAAGCGGGGGAGTTTGATTTGGAGGTTTTTAAGGTTTGATCAAGGATTTTTAGTTGGCTTTGTTAACTTTGTCTACACTCGTTCGACGTTCTTCTAGCTGATTTCAGAAATTAGCTATAAAACTGTCTTTAAAAAATTGGGTAATCCACAAACAAAAACTGTATTATGCTCTTTTTAGATGAAAGCTTCAATCCCTTTTCTTTCGATAATATTTAACAACTTTTTTGAAGCTCCGGTTGGCTTTTTATTGCCGCTTTCCCATTTTTGAACGGTAGATGGACTGATATTGAAAAGGCTGGCTAAAGCAGCCTGGCTTAATTTTAGTCTTTTTCTCAATGAAACAATCTTTTCAGGGGTGTAATCATCAACTTCAGGAAGACATAAATTCTCAATATTTCTCATGGTAATCTCATCGACTAATCCACTTTTGTTCAAATCCTTTACCGTATTCGTAATGGATTCTGCGATAGATCTTCTCATCATTTCACCTCAATAATATCGCCATTCTCGATGGCAGTTTTTAATTGTTGGGACGATAAACCAAACAAAATTTTAGTCAACTCTTTGTAAACAAAAAGTTCTTTAGCTGTTAAATTCGATTTCTCGTTTTTTGCAAAACCGTAGAGGAAAATAGCACGATCTTTTTTGTTATAACAAATAATAGTTCTTCCACTGCCACTTTTCCCTTTCCCTCGAAAGGGAATCCGTTTTTTATAAATACCACCGCCTAAAGCAACTTCATAATTTCCATTCACAACCTCTTCCAAAGCGATAGCTAAATTCTTAGTCGGTATATTTTGTTTTTTTGCCCATTTGGCAAAATGCCTGGTCATTAGTTTTTTCACAACTCAAATATCGCACCCAGTGCTATAGTATGCAATAAAAAATTTCAAACTTTCTGTTTCAACCTTTCCGACGGATTTCATAAATCTCCATTCGTTCTTTCACAATCGTTGCTTTGTATTCCTCATCGCTCAAACTTGTACTCCACAAGCCAACATCCCCGCCTTCATGCTTGTTAATTCCCGTATACACCAAACTCGCATCTTCGTATCGTTTGAATTTGTAAACGGCGTCATTCATCAGGGCACTGTTGAAAACGTTGAGGCTGACCAGCAATTCAAAATCCTTGACATCCAACCCGGTGACCCGCTTAAAAAGCCCTGGTTCGAGTTTGGTGATCACATCTTTCAGTGTATGTTCCCGGTAATCGGTGAGATACATAAAGATAGGAATACGAGTGGCGAATTTTATGAGTTTCTCTTGAATCATCTTCCGCTTGCTCTTGTATTCCTTTTCGGCTTCGCTCAGTTCCTTCTTCTCCTCCCGGGATAGTTTTTCGTCATTGGCTTCACGCCTGGCTTTCTTGACCGCTTCCGATTTGTTGATGATGGTCTCGATGTCCTGATTTAGCTTACGGAAGCCTTCAATACTCAACAACGCAGCCATTGCTTTCTCATTGGCTAAAAGGCGTGCCAGCGTCTCGTTATCTACATTAACCAGCAGGGCGCTTTCCCATCGGCGCGCCAGAAGGGTAGCCGTTGTGCCGCTCATGGCCATGTCTAGAATGCCCGCCGCGTCGATTTGTTTCATAGAACTGCCATCGTATGCCAGCACAGGCAGGAAACGAATGAACTCGGCAACTTTTGCTTCAGGACTGACGGTTTCGTTCACGTTCAGACGGCTGGCATATTCGGCAATCTGACGCAGGGCACGGTCGGGAGCGAAGTCAAAGATGTAACACTCGTGCTTGATAATCTCTTCTGCGTTGGGATTTTGACCATCGGGATTGCTGACCGTCTACGGTGACTGCACGCGGAAGGCGGCTTGAAAATAGGTTTCGGGGCTGGAAGAGTTGCGTAGCATAAAGATGCCCGTCCACGGTTTAACCGTAACGCCGGTGGTCAATTTGCCGCATGAAAGTGTGATGGTCTTGGTCTCCAATGGATCGCCCATCACTCGCCGTACTGGATAAAGCGCATCCACGCCAATCCCAGCTTCCGCGCCCGCTGCAACCATCACTTTATAGTCGCAATAGAAACTGTTTTGCCGCTCCTCCAACAAATTTTTCATGGCATGGCAGGCGGCGACACTGGGCAAAAACCAAAAAGTGTGGGAAAGCACGTTGAGCAGGCGTACATCTGAAAAAGGCATAGGCGGCCTTTTGTCTTTTCCAATTTTTAGATTATCCACCGTGGTGGGCAAAAACGCGCCGCGGATTAAATCCAGCCATTTTTGTACTTCGTCTTTATATTTGAAGCGAGCAAAGGGGCCGTGCCCCTGTGCGGAGAAGAATACGTTTAAATCGAACTCATTGTATTCGCCCTGTTAGGCAGTCTCGCGAATTTCATCGGGCAGTTGGTAAGTGAGCAGCACCATGCGCGGGAGCATGGCGTAGGGATTGTCGTCGCCTTGCCACTTTTTCTTGGCGTTTTGTTCATCCGAATACGTCCAGTTGAAAATCTGTTCTTCGATGAACTCGCCCGAGGCGATAGCGCGGAAGGGCGTGCCGGAAAGATAGAGATAATGGTCGCTGGTGATGGGCAGGAAGTCTTCGATCTCTTCATCGGCCTCTATCAAGAACTCCGCGCCCTCACCCGCTGCGAACATAATTTCTTCCGATTCTTCCCCTTCAAAAAGGTCTTTGGCTTTTTCACGCCAAGCGCCGTAGTGATACTCATCCAGAATAACGCAATCCCAATTTGTGGTGTGTACCCATTCGTTCTTGGTCTTGATGCCGCGTGTGCTGGGGTTGCGCCCCAGATAATCCTGAAACGAACCGAAACAGATAATCGGCTGGCTTTTGTCTGTTTCTTCGTATGTCAAACCGCCGGGTTTGATGAACTGCCAACCCTTAAAATCCACATGGTTTTTCAAATCAGATTCCCAGGCGTTTTGCACGGCGGGCTTGAAGGTGAGTACCAAAACTTTCTTCCATCCCATCTCCTTTGCAAGTTGGTAAGCGGCAAAGGTTTTGCCGAAGCGCATTTTGGCGTTCCACAAAAAGTGGGAGGTTTTGCCTCTTTCTTGTTGTTTAAAATTGCGGAAGTAGGCGGCGGTTCTTTCCACCGCATCGCGCTGTTCGGGGCGCATGGCAAAGTCGAGCGTGCGCTGTTCTTCATTCAACTCACCGCGCCGGATGGCCAGGATGGCAGCGCGCACTTCATCCATCGTACACTGAAACCACTCGCCTTGCAGGTTGGGGATACCTCGCTCGCGCAAGTAACGATGCACCTCGTGGTCGGTGAAGGCGGTGCCGTCGTTGTGCATGGCCGATTCTTCCAGCACAATGCGGTAGGGCGGCTCGCCCGGGCGCAGGGTGGGGTACTGCGCTGCCACCCGCTCGCGCGCGTCTTTGGTGGTGTAGCCTACTTTGAGCAAACCCATGTATTGCGGGTGCGTGTCTTCGTAGGCGTAGATTTTTGGCGCCGCCGACGGGCGTGGCGGGAAGAAGCCGTTACTCATCGTTTTCCTCTCCCATCGGGCGAATCTTTGATTCCATGAATTCAAATTCTTCTTTTGTGATACCGTAACGTTCACACAGCATTTTATCTGTCCATTTGATAATCATGTCTAAGATCGGAACAAATGAGTAAGAGTCTTTTGTGATGTGGTGAGAAAACATAAATTGGGCAACTAAGAAACGGAAGAACTTTGTTTGCATATAAACAACTAAATTTTGTGCTTCAGATTTGTTTTTAAAACTTCCAATAACAAGGTACGTTTCTGTACAAATAGTTCCAGGGGGAAGAATATCTATTTTTGATAGCACTCTTCTCTTCCCATCTTTGCCAGGATTCCCAGCGTGATCATAACCAACATAAGAAGTTATAACTTTCCATTTATTTATCATTTCAACGCCAACTATAATATCCTTACTGTTGTAAGGGCCTTCGTCTTTTTGCCAGCGCAGAATAAGATCGCCCTTCTTTTGAGGTCTTACATATGTGCGTAATCCGAAAGGTTTACTTGCTGAAACCAGCTCATTCATCGTTTTTTCGTGCTTTGCCAATACTTTGCGAATGATAGGAACTGCTTTACTATGTCGTATGAAAGTTTTGAATTCATTCAAACTCCTTGTGGAAGTGGTTTGAACGCCACCGTGAATATTCACAACCTTGCATAAGCCTTTTGAATCTCGCTCCCACAAGAAATAACAAATGCCGCCAGCAATATCAACGCCAGGAAAGACTTCGTTTGCGTCTTCAAAATCCACCAAATCGGAAATATGAACGTTTTTCGAGAATAAATCAAATTGATTGCTGCTATCACCAGGCAGCAACTCAGCAAAAACAAAATCGCGCCGCTTGATCAAGCTATTGTGCAGCGGGAAAGACCACTCGGCAAAGATAATTTGATGGGTTTCAGGACCTACTGTCTTCAAGTCAAGCGCGTCACCCCAAATGATGTTCTTTTCCAGTATATATTTTAGTGATCGGCGGCAAGCTTCTTTTGTTTTTTTCTTGAACAAGGCTTTATACCGCTCCTTCGCCAAATCGAAAAGTTGCTCACGGCAGGCATTGACGTTGTCCTCAAGGATGTCGATACCGTAGATGGAAGATATCGCCAGCACGAGATTGCGCTCGAACTCCAACTGGCTGCGGTGATAGCTTTTCTCTACCACATCCAGTTTACGGTATAAAATTTCAATAAGAAAATTTCCTGTACCGCAGGCCGGTTCCAAAAAACGCGAGTCAATCCGCTCGGTCTCCTGCTTCACCTGATCGAGCATGGCGTTGACGATATCAGGACTGGTAAATACTTCTCCGTAATCCGCAACTCGTTGTTTTGATTTAACCTGTTTATTCATATTTCTTTGTTCGTAGTTTTTAATATCTAACTTATAATTAGCTATCAATCAAAACAGTTGAACGTTTCACATATAGAAACAAAAACTTTCTTATATAAGAAAAATTTTGTCAAACTTGTCTGCTTTTCATGTTTCTTATATGAGAAAGTTTTAGCGTCTCCTCTCAATCATTTGATCAATTCGCCTTAATCCAGTATTGGTTGAATATCTCCTTAAGGTGGATTATTCATCTATGTACAAGTTTTAATGAAGTTAATCATTACATTCATTCTATGCAAATCTTTGGTTGAAGAGAAATTTTTGAAAAGCGATCGACTTTGAGAAAAGGATAAAGAAAACATCTCTTGAGAATCTATGTTTTTTTTGACATATTTAACGGTGGATGATGAGGTAAGAGAAGTATATTGGATCGGTTCATCGAAAGACGATCTTAAAAAATTTCCTGATGATGTCCGTAGAGAAGTTGGATATATCCTATGGCTGGTGCAACATGGTTCACATCATCAAAGAGGTAATCATGGAAAAAATTGAAAAGAGTAGTGGAAATATTTTTGAAGACCTGGGATTTGAAAATCCCGAAGAAGAATTGGCAAAAGCAAAATTGATTTATACGGTTAATAAGATTATAGAAGAAAAAGGATTGAAACAGAAAGAGGCTGCCCAAATTCTTGGAATAGATCAACCGAAAATCTCCCACCTAAAAAATGGGCGATTATCACTTTTTTCAATAGATCGGTTATTGAGTTTTTTGCGTGCTTTGGATCGCCATGTAGAAATTGTAATAAGCGATACTCCCAAAAATTCAGCAGGTATAACAGTAATTCATGACAGCAAGGTAGCGTAGTGCAACGAACGCATCGAAAAAGTAGAATAATCTGTGGTTTATTTCTATCTCTCTCCCAAAAAATAAGCAATCCCCGCTCCCAATAATGCAATAATAATTGCCAGCATTGCAGCGCCAATACCTTCCGGCAACCCGGGAAAAATGGGATATAACGACGCCACAACCAATCCCAGGATAAAAAACATCGTTTCTTTCGGTTTCGTTTTCAGGAGAAAATCGATCAATTTGGCAAATCCCCAAACACCGGCGGCAGCGCCCACGGCAACTGCGCCCAACACAACGATGTTCATCTCTTTGATTGCCTTAATCACAATTCGATATTGTCCCATCAGCACCATAATAAACGAGCCGCTGATACCGGGCACAATCATCGATCCCCCGGCAAATACACCGGCGACGAGTAATAGCGCTAATCCGGCAGTCGTTACTTGATAGTCGAAATTAATATCTTTCGATTTTTCGACATCGGGAAATAGCAGCGCAAATGACAGGATCAATGCCATTCCGGTTAAAAAAGCAATGGCGGATGAAAAATTCAAACTCATCTCATCGTGCGCTTTATAAATAGCGGGAATGGACCCGGCAATTAAGCCGATAAAAAACAGGTAGGTATAAACCGGGTAATCGGTCAGTAGAAAATCCATTAGCCAGGACAAAACGAGAATGGCAAGCGCCGCGCCAATACCGATTTGCGCTAATAAAATAATGTATTCTTTACGCTTCTCTTTATTGGTTGCAAAGTTGCCGATTGCTTCTATCAACCGTTCGTAAATGCCCAGTACCACAGCCATCGTTCCGCCGGAAACGCCGGGAATAATATTCGCAACTCCAATAACGCCGCCTTTTAACATTAACATAATCGTATCTTTCACAGTGTCCACCCTTTCTTACCGATTAATGGTACAAAACTACTAGAATTTTCGGCAAGTATATGATAATCGTCGCCGTCGCGTGTGATAATGGTCAGCTTTTGTTGAGTTTTTTCTCCTACCGGAACAATCATGCGGCCTTTATCCGCTAATTGGTTTAACAGCGCCTCCGGCACTGTTGGCGAACCAGCGGTGACAATAATCCGGCCGTAGGGGGCATGGGCGCTCCAACCCACCGAGCCGTCTCCAATGCGCAGGCCGATGGAATAGTAGCCTAATTCATCGAATAGTTTTTGAGCGCGATGGGCAAGCTTGGAAATGCGTTCGATCGTATAAACTTTTACCCCGATTTCCGCTAAAACCGCTGCCTGGTAACCGCTGCCGGTGCCAATTTCCAAAATTCGTTCGCTGCCGGTTAACGCCAGGCTTTCGGTCATCATTGCGACAGTGGTGGGATGGGAAATGGTTTGCCCGAAACCGATTGGGAGCGATTTGTCACGGTAAGCCTGGTGGCGCATGGGTGTTTCGACAAATAAATGGCGGGGGATTTTTAACATCGCTGCGATGACATTTTCGTCTTGAATGCCTTCGCCAATCACATACTTTTGCACCATATCGTTTCGCTGTCGTTCAAACATTTCCTCTAATTCGCCCCATAGTAAGTTTTAAAATGACTGTAATAAAGTTTAACGTATCCGGCAGGTTCCGTATGGCGCTTGGCGCGTTGTTGTAAATTGTCGGAATGGGTACGCAGCCAATCTTAAATTTTTGCCAGCCGCTGCGAATCAAAAATTCGCTCTCCAGATGAAAGCGGTTTTCCGTTACCGTAACAGTTTCTAAAACCCGCCGGCTGTATAATCGGAATCCGCACTGGCTGTCAAACACATTTTGCCGGATCATCACGGATATGATGGCTGTGGTTAGCGTGTTGGAAATTATTCGATGAAACGGCATTACCGTTAGCGTTCGTTTGCGGTTGCCGACAATAATATCTCCCCGGTCTTCTTCAAATGCCTTCAAAAACGCCGGTATTTTTTCCGGCGGATGCTGCAAATCCGCGTCAATGGAAATAACTGCGGCGGTATCTTCCGATTTCAAAAAGTGTTCAAATCCCTTCTTTAGCACAACGCCTTTTCCCCGGTTTTCCTCAAAATGGATTTGTTCACTTGATAATCCCGGCAGTGTCAATTGTGGCAATGGCGGCGACGAGCCATCATCCACTAGTAAAACGGAAAATCGCCAATCGGGACATTGCTTGATCGTTTGGGAAATGCGCCCTAACAATTCCTCCAAATGGTTGGGAGAATTATATACCGGAATCACAATGCCGCAGCTCTTTTGATAATTCATAACCTCCCATTTTAAGAAGAATTTTTAAATTGTAACACAAGTTTTTAACTTGCCAATGTAACACAAGTTTTC
>CAXHHS010000039.1:0-16716 GCA_964015645.1 uncultured bacterium | reverse complement strand
AGAACATCAAAAACCCCGGCAGGGGTGACATGTTAAAAAAGTGCACGGTAGAGAATCATCGCTTTACAACAAATGCTATAAAAAAGTACGAAATCGAGTAGCCGGAAACTTTTCCCTTCCCGGCGGATAGAATAGGCGGTTTTTACATTAGGGTGGAGCCATTGATACTTTGGAGTGTTGTTAATGCTGAAAGATTTTCGAAATTTGATACTGGTTGCTCGATTCCGGATACTCGACGCCGGATGCTCGATTTTTAAATTTTTCTTATCGAGCATTCAGCATCGAGTATCTAGCATCTTTTTTTATTTTCTCCTATCAACCTTTATTGCAGCGCAAACGCCGGTGGGAATGATTTCCGGGAAAATTGTCCAGCAGGAGACAGCAGTACCAGTTGCTGATTGTAATATTATCGCTTTACCCTCCGGCAAAGGGAGCGTTTCCGATTCGCTTGGGCTATTTGTGTTGCAACTGCCTTACGGCGATTATGAATTGGAATTTACCCACCTCGGTTTTAAAACCGTCAAAAAAACCGTTTCATTGTCTACCGAATCACCCAAAATTCGGCTGGTAATTGAAATGAAAACGCAAGCGATTGCCGGAAAAACGATTACAGTTTTGGATAAACGAGGAGATGTCGCTCCCGGGGTTCAGGAATTGGATCAGCAGGAAATCCGCCGGATGCCGGCAATTTATTCCGATGTATTGCGCACCATCAAAATTTTGCCGGGCGTTTCATCCAATAACGAGTTGAGCAGCGCATATAACGTCCGCGGCGGCAATTTTGATGAAAATTTAATCTACCTCAACGGCTACGAAATTTACCGCCCGTTCTTAATTCGGCAGGGCGTGGAGGAAAACCAATCGCTCATCAACCCGGATTTGATTGATGATCTGCAATTTTATAGCGGGGCATTTCCGGCGAATTTAGGAGACAAAATGTCCTCCGCCCTAACAGTAAATTATCGAAGAACAGAAGACGAAGCATTCTCCGGCAGTGCCCGGGCAGATCTTTTCAATTATGCGGTTGCAGCGCGCGGGAGCAGCGGAAAACTGCGCTGGAGCGGCGGTGTGCGATATGTAAACCCGGATTTATTCGTAAGCAAATTACAAACGACCGGCAGCTACCGTCCCTTTTTTGCTGATGTGCAAGCGCTGCTAAATTATGATTTAACAGCAACTTCCAGCCTGGAGCTTTTTGTTTTAAACGCCCGCAACCGTTTCGACTTAACGCCCGCAAACTGGGCCGGGAATTTTAAATTTAACCTTTTTGATGTGCGCGCAATTGATATTGAATACCAGGGCGAGCGGAGCTATACCTTTCAAACCGGGTTGCTCGGGTTGCGGTTCGATAAACGACTCGATCCGGAAACCAGTTTCCGAATTTCCCTCGCCGGGTATAATACCACAGAAAATGAAACTGCCGGTCTTACCGGGGATATTTTTTACGATAGCAATCCCATAGATAACAGAAACATCCGGCAATTTCTAAAATCGCGTTTCGAGAGCGCAGATAATGACCTTGTTATGCGAACGTACGAAATTCAATCTTCCTTCCAAAAAATCGCTGCCAAACATTTTATTGATGCCGGAATCAACGTTCGCTATACCAACCTGGAAAACAATCTTGATGAATCACTTGTTGAAGAAGGCGAAGATTCCATTCAAGAGACGCCGTTTATCGAAAAAGCCAATCAAAAATTAAACCTGGCTTATTTTAGTGGCTACATCCAGGATATTTTTACCATAAACAAGCATTGGCAGGCGACGTTTGGGATGCGGGTATTGCACTTTAACTATAACTCCGAAACCGACATCAGCCCGCGAGGCAGCCTGCAATTTTTCCCCGGTAACCGCAATTCTCTCAATTTCAAATGGGGCGTTTACCATCAGCCGCCGTTTTTTTATGAATTACGCAATAAAAATTTGGAAACTCAGCAGCCATTAAAATCGCAACGGGCTATTCATTACATTTTGGGATGGAAACATCATTTTGAGGAAGAGCGGAGTTTTCAAGCGGAAGTTTTTTATAAACAATTGGACAACCTGGTTCCCTATTATTTGGATCAATTAAAAATCATTTATGCCGATGAAAATAGCTTGCGGGGATTTGCCTACGGGTTGGATATTTTGTTTAAGGGTGAAATCGTTAACACGCTCAATAGCTGGATCAGTTACAGCTATCTCAAAACCCGCGAAAAAACAATTACCGGAAGCGAAGATTACAATCGCCGGCTCCTCGATCAAACCCACACCTTGCGCATTTTTTTGCAGGATAAAATCCCCCAGCATCCCAATATACAGGCGCATTTGCGAATGTTATTTGGCAGCGGCTATCTTTTTCACCCGCGCACTGTGGTTGCTGACGATGTCACCGGGAACCCGGTATTAGCGGTCGATTTTGACCGGCGCAATAAATTCCAGGCGTATTCGCGGTTTGATTTGGGAATGTCTGCCCGGCTGAAGCTGGGAAAAGGGCGAGAAGCCGTTTTAACGGCGGAAGTTCTCAATGTTTTTAATCACATCAATGTTGCCGGGTATTCCTGGTTTCAAGCTCTGCCCGGTCAGCCGGTGCGTGTGCCGCATATTTTTACGCGGCGGTTTTTTAATGCGGGGATAGAGGTGGGATTTTAAACGTTACTCCTGATGCGAATGCATCAAAGCAAACGCCTCTGTATGATAACTATGGCAATTCAAACAACTTTCTGTCGCACGGTTTTGGGTGTGGCAATTTGCGCAAATATTTTTTTCGATATGCTGGAATCCGTTTTCCGCCTGATAAATATGGCAGCGCTGACAATCCAATACTAAATGGGGCGCGTGAACAAATTTGGTAAGCTCGCTAATCGGTTCATTCGGTCGTTTTTCCGCCCAGGTAATTTGATTCGCCGATTCATCGTTGGCTTCGTTATTATGGCATTTCATACATTGTCCCGGCGCGTCGTCTGCTTTCAAGGCAGTCAATATCGTTTGGGCGAGATCGGAGTTTTCCTTTAACCGGGTGCTCGCTTCCGCTAACCGGCGATAAAAATGATCGGTATGGCCGCTTGCGCGATACAAAATGGCAAACTCATCAAATTCCATATACCAATTTCCCCACTCGATTTCATCCGGTTCTTCATAATCTTCATGTTCATAAAACTCAATCGATCTACCGGCCCGGTAACGCGGTATTTCATTTAATAAACTCGGGAACCATTGTTCTCGGGCTGCCTCTAATGCAGCCAGCCACTCCGGGGACTCTGGCTGAATTTCCTCTGTTGAGCGTTGATCAACCAATGCGATTAATTCGCTTTGGCGAACATCTGCCCCCAGCGCCGTTTGCAACCGCGACAATAATTCTTTCCGGCCATTCTGTAGCATATCATAGAACAGCCCTTTAATTGCCCAGGCAATCCGGGCAGCGGCTTCCATTTCTTCTTCCTCGGCATCTATTAAGTCGTACAATGGTATATCGGAGTCAGATAAAAGCACCAAATCTTCCGAAACATCTTCCTCGACAGAAAGCAGCAGTTGCATCAATGGCGATATTTCCGTGTCCAGGTCAATTCCGGCGTCCAGCGGCCATTCGCCAATGGAAATATCATTATCGATTAGCGTCTCGAAATCTATCCCCGGCAGGTGAAAAACCGGAATTCCATCGCGGGTGACTTGCTCGGTGTGATGATGGCAGCTGGCGCAAATTTTATCGAATTTTCCAACCAGCATGTTTTCCCTGTTTGGCTGATCGGCGTAGTGGCAGCTCAGGCAGTCGAATTCAATTCCTTCTTTTGGGAAATGCTCGTTTTGATGGGTGCTATGATCGTACTTGTAGCTGACGCCTTGGTAGGATGGAAAATCCGAAAACTCCGGGTGGCCATTGGCAAAACTGGCAAATTGAGCGGTATGGCATGCCTGGCAATGCGAGTTATCCATTTCCGTAAGTTTATGCTGCCGCCCATGGTGCTCGCGATGGCAGGTCGCGCAGGCCAATTCGGCCAGATCGTTATGCGGAACCTCCGGTCCCAAAGACGCCAATGTTAGCATTAACGGCGTATCACCGGCGGTGTGGGATTGCTGAATTCTCCCGGTAATTTCTGCCAGCAATTCCTGGGATAATCCATGCGCTTTAAGGGCGTCTTTTTTACCGGTTTGATGACAATTTAAGCAAAGGTGGGTTTCTCCCAATCCCTGGAGCGGATTTACAGTCGTTGCCAGGGCGCTATCGATTGCCGAATTGGCTTTGCTCGTATGGCAGGCGCTGCAATTCTCGATTGCGCCATGGGGAGCGGAGAGATCGCCGGGAGATAAAAAGGCGTTTTTTAAGGTGCTCGTATCCGATCCGCCCAGGAAAAACAAAATGAGTCCGATCGTAAATGCCGAAACCATCATCACTGTCATGCCGCGTTTGGCCCGAATACTCCGCACTGGCTGGCAGGTTTGGATTGGCCTGGAACAACCGCCACCGGAAAGTGGTCCCGCGGTACATTTTCCACCGGCGCTTTTAGGGCGGGTGCAATACCAGCGATCACCTTTAAGAAGCGGAGTGCATTCGCAGGTTGCGCGGCATTTCCCTTTCCCATCCGGCCCAATCCGGCACGCCCGGCCATCGGAGGCCCATCCGCAAACCCATTTTTGATTCGGGCGTTCGTATTCGCTTTTGTCAAACCGGAAATCCTGTAAAGGCTCTCTCATCCAATGCCTCCGCGATAAACATACACCAACACGGCATGAACGATGGCAAAAAGGAGAAGGCTGTACGTGAGGGGAATATGAACAAACAGCCAGTATTTCAATATTGCCTGGTGCGCATAATGATAATCGAGATTATCTTTCACTTCGATTAGTTCGGAAATTTCTTTCTGAAATGCTTGCTCGGCAGGGCTAAGGTAGCGGCTCAATGCCTTCAATTCATTTAGCAGTGCGAAGCGAGGGCGGTTGGATTGTACCAGGTGCCAAATTATATTACGCGGTTTGTGAAAAAAATGTATCAACCGGTGGGCATAAAAATCGGCGATTGTTGCCGAATCCGTTTCCGCAATAGCGCGAGATACCAATTGCTCTAACTCGTCCCTTAATTGATTTAGAAAAACCGGGATGCGTTCAAAAATAACCTCTTCGCCCCGGGTTGTAAGGCGTCCCGGTATTTCTCTAGACAGGAACAGGCCAAAGACGCCGCTCAATGCCACAATCAAAAACAGAACTGCCAGCGTTCCTTCCAGCCAGCCATTAGGCACGCGAAATTTAGTGTGAAGCGCGAACATAAAAATGCTGAACAAACCGGCATAGATATGAATTTGCAGCCAGGTTTTGTTACTCTGTAAAAAAGGTAAAAACGGCAGTTTTTTTCGGACGTTGAATAATGCCAGCCCCAGGATCAGCAGTATCAACAGCCAGCCGGTAAAATAACCGGTTCGATGCAGAGAAAGCGAATAAAGCTGGGTGAGAACGACACTTAAAATGATCAACGCAGCTAAAATGGCGAAACGATACTGCCGTCGCGTTATGAAGCGAGTTATTTGTTTATCCAATTTGCTAAACTTTCCAGGCTTTGATTAACATCGACCCGAACCAGGGCATCGTGGGGGCAGGCGCGTTCGCAGGATGGTCCACCCATTTGGTCAATGCAAAGATCGCATTTAGTGGCTTTTAAGATAGGCGCATTGGTCGTTTGATCCAGAATGAAGTTGTCATTTTGATCGCGAACTTCGACCATGCGAATATTATTATAAGGACAGCTATTGGCACAAGTGCCGCACCCAATACAGGTAACATCGTTGATGACGACTTCTCCCTCAAAGGGATCGCGGTGAATTGCCCCGGTAGGGCATCCGATCATACATACCGGGTCTTCGCAGTGCATACAAGCGTTTGCAATTTGATGATGCCCGATTTTAGATCCGTGCCGGATAAATCGTGGATTATTATTATGGGTGGCGGCGCACGCTCGCACGCAATCATCGCAGCGTACACAGCGATCGAGATCGATGACCATCGTTTTTGTGCCGTTGATAAACCGCCTTTCCACCAGGAATTCCAGCACATCCTCGCCGACTCTTTCGGCTAAGTCTGCTTTGGGTTCTGTCTCCTCGCCGGTACCGGGTTCCAAAATGGATGATGGTAGAATATCTTTGGAAACAAGCGGGTTGTTGGAGTCATCTCCCAGGACGTATTTTTCGATAATGGATGTCGGTACAATCAAAACCGCGGTATAACCAACTGCCCGAATGCTGTGTTGCAAAGGAATCTGTTCTTCATTCCGCCAATTAAAAACGATTTCATCAAACCCATAATGGTGGCCAAGCCCCATATAACTGACGGTGCGGTGGCCGTGGCCAAACCGTTTGCTAACCCTGGCAAAACCGGATCGCACCATAATCAATCCGTTTGGATAATGGCCTTCCGTCGCAATTACCGGCTCGCGCTCCACACGCCCGGCAGCGGTTTCTTCGATGAACTTTTTGTAGGAGGTATGCCAATCAAAATCCCCATAGGTTTCAAAAGTGGTTTTGTCGAGGATTTCTTGCATGGAAGTGCATTTTTCGCAATTACATTCTTCCGGCGCGTTTGGGTGATACAGGTGGCGGAAGATTGGTGTTTCCCGAAGATGCACTCGCAAGTTACGTTCGCGGTAAATTTCGTCGATATGCGTCTTCAACTCCCGGTCGCGGCGCATAATGTCCCGTAATCCCTGCCAGCGAATTTCCAGGAGTTCCGCTTCGCCGTCGGCAAAAATAGTTGCCGTTCGCGGCGTTCTGCCCAGGGCAGCAGTTTCACCGAAAAAACTGCCCGATTCCATTGCCACCGTTTTATATTGTTCGAGAATTGCCGGGACATCTTGTAAAAAGATTCTCACATTTCCGCTAACATCTTGCCGCGAGCCAATTTGTTCCGAACCTTTATAATAAAAAGCCGGGCGGACTTCCGTTCCACGGGGGTTTTTCCACAATTGTGCCAGCGCTTCCTTAAATCCTTTACGCTTGGTTTCCTGACGCCCTAAAACGGCAGCCGGCAGCGATATTTCCGGTTCAATTTCCACCCGCACAGTGCCGGATAAAATCAGAAAGGCGGAGTTTCCATAATCACCTTCCCGCACAACAATATCGCCACTTTGGTAGCGGGCGATCCGGGTGTCGTTTTGGAGAATATCGCGCAATGGGGTACTCTCTGGAAATTTATCCGGGTCCATGCGGTTGAATGGCGCAGTCGTTAGAAGGCGATCGACATCCGCATCTGTCATCTTTTGGCCAAACGGTTCATCCCAGCGTTTCGGGCGTTGGATGGCAACTTCCATGGGCATTTAGTTTCCTTGATATATTCTAAGGTTTAAGTTCTGACTTTACCGTAGAGTACGCATTGGAAAGTTGTCTGAACTCATCCCCCAGCCCCCTTCTCTTAAAAAGAGAAAGGGGCTTAAGCTCCCCCTCTCTTTGTAGGAGAGGGGGCCACAGGAGGGGAGTTTAAAAGTTAGGGACTACATACGGAATTTGAATTAAGGCGTATAAACAGCACCTTTATATTGATCCGCGCCGGGAATCATTGCGCCGATTGCTGCCAGGCTGCTACCGTCGTTGCTTGCGCCAAATGCCTGGGCGTTCGTTCTTATTTGATCGGCAACTGCAACCAGGCCATCTTTATTATTCGGTGCAAGGCTGGCGCCTCCGGCAGCATCCAATATGGCCTGAATGTTGGTGTTGGATGCTTTTCCTTGAATTGCTTTCAATTTATCCGCAGCGGCCATCGCGCGGTTTTTCATCGCATCGGCGTAAGTTCCTTCGGTTGTCGCTTCTGCCAAACCGCGAAGGGCATATTCCAAGTCCAGTATTTGGCCCATCACATATAACAGCCGTTTGCGGTTTGCCGGATCGTAATCGCGGGCTGCCAGGCGATTTTCTTTTTCTTCCGTTTGTTGAAAATTATGCCGTACTTCCCCACTCGACCAGGCGACCAATTCGAAGTCGCTGCCAGGCGTATGGCCACCTTTATTTACCAGTTCCTCGTTCGGTACGGTGTGGCATTGAAAACAGTTTTGGGTTAAAAGGTAGGGTTGATCGGGGCGAATCATGCCTGCCGCCGCGGTGCTTTCCAGGCGCATTTTTTTATGCTCGGCACTCTCGGTTTCTTTCGTTGCTTTTTCTCCGCTAGCGGTTTTGCCGTAATTGCTATGCACGTCGAACCACTCCGCAGAAGCGCCGTGGCAGGATTCGCAACTAACACCGGAAATTGCTTTTGCCCGGCGTTTGCCTTCTTCTTGCTGCGCGGTATAATGGCAAGTGATGCAAATGCCGCGTTTTGCGCTTCGCAGTCCTAATTTTTTGAGAACGGCTTTTGTATCCGCTAATTTATGAAATTCCAGGAAATTGGTTTGATGTTTCATCTCTTTCCAGGTTGCGTGGGCTGCTTTATGACAGTCTCCGCAGATAGTTGCGCCTTTAATTTTTTTGGGATCCTGTTCCTGGGCAAGTGAATTAACTGCAAAACCGGAAACAAAGAATGCAACAAGCATTACGGTTCGAAGAATTTGATTCATAAACCTGTCCTCTCTTGTATTGATAATTGTAACTATTCAGCCTTTGGCGCCTGGCTTTTAGCTGACTATTGTATTTGGCTTTTAGCCTTTAGTTTTTAGTTTGCTGACAAGTTTTTACTATGAAAATATCACCGCTCCGCGGTTTTATAAGTGAACTCCGGCAGGGGTGGTATGTTTATAGCAAATTGCCATGTTTACGCATCCAACACCAAATTCCCTGCCGGAATTGAGACGCAAGTTAAGCAGGAACCTTTTTCAGGCATGGTATCCGGCTCGTGAACGTAGTTGACATCACCGTCCTTGATCGCTGTCCAGCAAGTATTGCAATTGCCTACCTGGCAGCCGGAGTCGATCACCACATCATTTGCTTCGGCGAATTCCAGTAAAGATGCTGCTGCCGGGTCCCACGTGCAAGCTTTACCGGATTTGCTGAACGTAACGCTTATATCATCCGCGGATTTTGCGGCAACTTCCACAGCCTGGGACGCTTTCGATTTTTTGATCGTCGCTGGCCCAAAAGCTTCAAAATGGATGTCTTCTTCCGGCACTCCCCAATCGCTTAAATCCGAAAAAACTGCTTCCATCATTGGCGGGGGACCGCACAAGTAATATTGGTAATTATTAGAAGGAAGTAATTGCTTAAAAAGTTCGACGCTAATAAATCCTTTATGATGATAATCTTTGTCTATTTTATCATCTTCATTCGGTCTGCTATAGCAAAGATGCAGGTGAACATTCTCATTTTCCTCTGCAATACGCAACAAGCGGTCTTTTTCAATTTGCTCCAGGCTATTTCTTACGCCGTAAAAGAGCCGAACTTCCCGTCGCGTACCGCTTTTGACCAATGAAAACAACATACTTAGCATCGGAGTAATACCAATACCGCCGCCAATTAAAACGACCGGTGATTCATGCTCTATATCGAGGTAAAAATTACCACTGGGCGCTTTTACATCCAAAATATCGCCTTCTGAAATGCTATCATGAAAAAAGTTTGATGAAAGCCCGGGCGGCGCATCCGGTTGATTGCGGGGTGGTGGAACCCGTTTAATACTTACCCGGAAATATTCGGAATTCGGCGCATCCGATAACGAATAGCAGCGGATTGTTGGCCGGCCAGACCGCCCTCCATCATTTTGGGGTGACGGAATGTTGAGTTGAAAGGTGAGAAATTGCCCTGCTTTGAACGATGGCAAGGGTCGCCTATCGTGAGGCGCTAAGTAAAACGAACAAACTTGCTTGTTGCCATCTTCTACAATTTTGCGCTGCACTTCAAATTTCCGGTATCCCACCCAGGATAAACCGGTTTGTTTCAATTTTTGCTGGCGTGCTTTATGGTGCATATCGGCAGCATCCATCGCATCTTTAATTTGCTGATCTAAAAGCTTGAGAGTTCCCTGGTTTTGGCGAATAGAGGTGTACAACAAAAACAGCACTTGAACCAGTACTGCCGCGCCGATAATTAATCCAAAAGCTTGTAAAACCATGGGAAAGACCTCCGCCAAAAATTAATATATACTAATTAAGCCACAGAGTCACAGAGGGCACAAAGACAGCTTTAAAGAATATATCTTTTAATACCATTTTTGAGTAATTTTGAGTTAAAATTCATCAATAAACCGATTTTATATTTTCCTAATTTCATATAACTCAAAATTTGTGCTTCAAAAACAGGATCAAATCGCTCTACACTTTTCAGTTCAACGACTACAGATTCTTCAACTAATAGATCGATTCGAAATTCACCTATTTTGCACCCTTTATATTCTACTGGAAGTGCCTTTTGTTTTTCATATTTTAAACCGTGATTATTAAGTTCAATACATAAAGCAGATTCGTAAATTGATTCTAATAATCCCGCTCCTAACTCTCTATGAACCGCTATGCCACAGCCAATTATCTTCTCCGTTATCTTGTTTAATTCCATCTCTGGTATCTCTGTGTCTCTGTGGCAAAGTTGTATCTAAAATTTTACCAGGACCTCCAACCTTCCGCCAAACCGGAATTCGTTATCACCGACTCCCCGGTTTAAATGATATGAGCCAAAGCCGTCCAGGACAGTAACCAAACGCTGGCCAACGGCCATTTGATAACGAGCGCCGGCAGCCAGCGCTCTTTGCCCAAAGTTATCAGTTGCATAGCGCCCGCCGCCTTCCAAAATGAGCTGCTTACGATTGTGTGCAAAAAACATCTGGTAGCCCAGTGCGCCGCCAAAAGATTCATCAGCGAAATTGCTAAGCGGCGCTCCATAACGGCCTAAACCAACGGCAGCGAACAAAATTCCCGTGCGCCCCAACGGGCCGCCGGCTGCCGGTGCACGCGCAGCGGATCGAAAATTTTTGTATCCATAATACGCATTCAAGTACAGGTGATTATGGGTCCCAAACGGCGTTCGGGATATTTCGGCAAAGGCAATTAAACCGTCGCGATTGAATTCTGTTTCATCACCGATGGGAACGGAACCGGTTACTCGAAAAGAAGTGCTGTAAAATCCCAATCGCTGAACGGCATCGATCCCAAAATAAAGGCCATCGCCGCCAAAAGTATTGGAGTTAACATAAACGACATCAATTGCGACGGTGCTTTTTCGCCAATCGGTTTCGGTTAATAATCCAAAGAGTGATGCATTCTCATCTTCAAAATTATTGCCGGTAAAACCGGTGCGATGAATATCATTCCAACTATATAACAGCGTTACCCGGGTATTAATCGTTGTGGGGGGTTTTAGGTTAACAGTGGTTAAACCAACAGCGTCGATGTTATCATTAATCAACAATCCTTCCTGGAAGCTAATTAATTGGCGGCCAACGGAAAATCCTAAATCCCAATGCCATTTATCATCGGGGTCCAGAAACGGGAAAAGCTCTCCGAAATCCCCTTCGAAAAACAATGTTCTAATATTAAAATTGGTGCGATCACGCCATCCATCGGTACCATCTTCCGGTTTAAAGTTGTAGCCGCTAAATTCTCCGTCCTGTTGAAAGGGCTGAAAACCGATTAAAATACGCTCAGTAAATGTTAAGTATAAATTGGCAAAAAGGTTAAAGTTGTTTGCCCATTCCGATCGAGCGGCCTGTGGCGCAGGATCGAAGTGTTGCACGGCGGTTCGATAAGTGCCGAACACGACAAAATAGGGTTGCCAAACTGCCCCGGTCGGAATTTTGAACCCTTTTAAAAGGTTTCCATTTCCCAGGAAGCGTGCCGGCCATTCAAAAATCGGGCGAGGCCGGTTGGGGAAGTCCTCCAATTGGAGGGGAGTGGGTTGATCGGAAAGGCGGCTATGGTCGTCATCGGAATGATGTTTATCGCCTTTTTCCTCGGTTGCTACAGCATTTGCGGATTCTTCTTTGCCAGTATCATTTGCCAATACTTTCGATGTTGTAATTATACATGCTAAGATCAGCAAAGAACTCAAAATTATGAAGCGCAAACGGTTCAATAAAATTCGATACAAAAGCAATGTCCTCATAATGTTTTCCACTATCTGAGAGTGTCAATTTATCGGGATTTTAAACGATGTCTAAAACATATATCTCTTTCGCTCTTGCAGTTCCCCTGCAACTACAGGTGTTCTAAGTCAATCGCTCCTCTTGCGCTTTTATAACATAACATCCGTTTTAAAAATATATGCAATAAGATTATTTATTCCCCGGGTGAAAATGATCCTTTTTCCAGGGTAATCGTGCGGTCGTATAACACTTGCTGACCTTCGATGATGGCGTCAGCCACCTCGCGCGGAGACATTCCATAATCAAATCCAACATCTTTAATCTCAAATATTAAATTGACCGGCACCATTTGAGCGATCATTTTAACATTTACTTGATAGGGCGGCTCGCTGCCTTTCAATTGGGATTTGGAAACTTTATATTTGGGCCATTTGCTGCTAAGCGGCGGGATAACCTGGCGGTGTTTTCGCGCGCCTACCGGCCGGCCTAATAAAGCGGTTGCGCGCGTGGAGGGCCGAATAAAGGGGAGTGGATCTGGAGAGTAATTTACTGCTAACACCTGTTCTCGTTCACCACCGCGAGCCATCCGTACCAGAAATCTCGATTGCAGGCTAAACAGGTATTTATCGAGCGGCAGTTTTCCATCGTGAACATAAAGTGAATGCAAATCTCTAACATCTCCGTTGGGATCAACATCACCGGAGATAAATACTTCTTTTCCGTTTTTATCGGTAACGGTAACCCGCAAATAAACCAGGCGCTCGGCATCAAAACCGGTGGGGGTGCTGTGCCCATTCATGCCATTGCGAACTTCTATTTTAAATTTGATACCGCCCTGGTCAACTTTTTCGACTTCAATATTTCCCAGTTTATAGCCAGCTCGTAAAACTGCGTATCTTTCTTCTTCAATATCTTTTAATAATTGCAAGTTTTGCTCAATAATTTCCAGGCCGTCAACCCGGTCATCCCAAGTGGTCCAGCGTTCCGGGTATACCTTGTCTTCGGAAACGGTGTCTTCAAAGGCATCGGTTCCCCAACCGGCATTGTAATCAAACTGTAACCATTCCCGCAGGGTGGCAAATTCCTGGGCTTCTACGTTATGTGGAAAGATACCCGGGTGAACGATAGAATAATCCGGCCCGGCAAACATGTGATTGGTACGTTTGCGGGGCGGCGTGGATTTACCGCCGATAGTTGCTGCCGGTTCCCAGGCATAATTAGCATCGCGCTCCGGATCGTCACCCCGCCCAACAAATTCCCCCGGTACCTTTCCCATGTGGCAATCCTGGCAGGTAATTCCCTGGGCAGATGCCGGAGAGGTTTTGAAATCGCTAAAGGCTTCTTCCAACCGAAACCCGTTAAACAGGTTAACATCGTGGCAAGTGCCGCAAAATCCGCTGGTTGCCAGGAAAGGGATTTTTTCAACTTTGCTATGTACTGCCCGCCCCGGTTTACCTCTTTCCGGTTGGAGGATAATTTTGCCTTCATCGATGGTTTTTTGAAGATTCTCGTTTCCGCGGGTGCCATAAACCGCTTCAAAAATATCACCCTCTACCAGGGCCTGGCGCCCGCTTATTTTTCCATACGGTTTATTGACACGATGGCATGAAATACAGGTAATCCCTTCTCGCGATGTCGGATGGCGATCTAAATTCGACATAAAGACCGGCTCTTCCATATTCATTCCAACCGGGGTGTGGCAACGAATGCAAAAGTCGCCGTTTGAGCCGTTAGTAAGTTTTACAATTGCGGCATGCATGGCATTAAAAACCGGGCTCATTTGGGCGTAGGCATGTGCGGAAACCGACCACTCCCGGTAATGATTGGGGTGGCAGGTTTTACAAGTTGTGGCGGAAGGGTAGCGCGATTCGGCAAAAAGCGCTTCGTGTGCTGCCTGGGCATCTTGTTCAAGGTTTTCTTGTTCTTGTGCGAAAACACTCGCAATTCCAAATATCCATAAAACAACCAAAAGTGATAGTGAGCAAATTTGTATTTTGAGGTGGTGCGGAACAGTGCATTTCGGCATAATAATTTTCCCTTAAGGTTCCCTAACTTTACGAAGTTAGTATTGATAGTTGGAATTTAAACACTTGCAAACGGCTTTCTTTCTTTGCAAAGTCTGAGAAAACGTAATTTTCAAGGTTGTCAATTTTAGTTTTTTTGGGGGAAACTGTCAAGGGTTGCTTTAAATTTTAGCTTTTCTTGATAAATAGATTAGAAATGGTTTATAAATAATGGATTGCTAAACCGTTTATAACGATATGCATAATATTATCGATGACGACCAATAACCAACCGGCGTTCCATGCCGGTCCTTCTTTTAAAAAACCGGTTGGGGTATAATACTGTTTATAATTCGCAGGATCGCCAACCATGTTTTTGGCCATTGCCACATACCTTGCCAGCCTAAAGCGATCGATTAAACCATGCGTAAAAAAGATAACGAACAACGCTAACGGAGAATCGCAAACAAATAAAAACGGCAGGGTATACACGAACGCATGAAAGAATGCAACCCAGGTTTTTTTCACCTTGTTTCGGGCCATATGGTCGGTTTGTAAAATATAATCGCCTAAAAGATGCATGATTAATTGATCCATTGTAAACACAAGCCGTATCTCCGTAAAAAATGTCAAAGAACTTCGTGAAAGTTAGCGCCTTTTACTGTAAGGCATCATAGGGATTTTTCAAATCGTTTTTAGGGGGTTTCAAGCCTGGATTCTATTTCCGCCAGTTTTTCGTTTATGGCATTTAACGCTGCTTTTGTTTCAATTAATTGGCTTTGTACCGAGGCATTTTCTTGGGTGAGATTTCGTATTGTGTTTTGCTGCTCTTTAACAGCTTCGATTAATACTGCTACCAGGCGGGAATAGTCGATTGATTTGGCAGCGACGCCATTTTCTTCGTATTTGACGATTTCGGGGATCACTTCTCCAACTTCTTCGGCAATCAAGCCGATACCGGGTTTTCCGTCCGTTTCCCGGGTATAAGATACACCGCGCAATTGCTGCACTGTTTCAAGCCCGCTTTCAAACGTTTGAATATTGGCTTTTCCGCGTTTGGAGGCATCGGTGCTCGGAAGCATACCACCTGTAAATGCGGTGGTCTGAAATGTGCCATCCGGGAACATAATTCCATCTACACCTGCTGTTCCGCCAATATGTAGTTTTTCAGAGGGAGAGACAACACCAATCCCCATATCACCATCGTTTTCAACCGTCATAAAAGTTTCACCGGATGTTGACTCAATTACAACGCTCCTGGGAACACTACTTTTGCCGGTCGATGGCGAGGGAACCAAAGACTCTAAAGTAATTATAACCCCGCTACCGTCGGCTTCAACAGCGTTGTCTATTCCCATTTTAAAATCGCCATCTTCTGTAACTCTCATCAACTGCGTAAATACAGGGTCACCCTCATCTCCTCTTTGACCCTCAATTACAACGCTCCTGGGAACACGTTTCATACTCCCACTTCCTTGCTTCCCCCCTGCTTCTTCAGGAATTCTTAGTATCATCCCGGCATCAGTCGCGCCGATGGTAACATCCGACTCTTCGGAAAACTCCAATAAGGTTATTTTTGCACTATTTGGGGTATTCCCCATGTTCATGGCATCCTCAACCATCAGAACAGACGTACTCCCGGTGTCATCAATATGAAACAATGTGTCTCCCATACTGTTGAGAATTATAAAGCCGGTTGCGGCGCTGTTAAGGAGTGGCTTCATTCGCTTCGACTTTTGAGGCATTTGTTTATTTCCCTCTCCGGATGGCGGGGTTTTGTCTTGTGAGGTTTGTCCTTTTATTTCCATAGTGAAAAATACTGCAATTAATAAACCGAATAATACCGCGATTACGCTTTTCCCAATAACCGCAGGTTGAGTCCCGGTAGAATATGAAATCATTTCATTCTCCTTTTCGTTTTTTTGGAATTAAGTTAAACTAAATGATTGTTTAACCCACCAAAATCACATAGAACATTCTTGTTTAATTAGTGCGAATATAATACATTTCCTTACTGTAACGAATAGTTTCTTAGAAAACAGCCGGAGATTACCCGATGAAAAAATGTATCTTTCTCTTGATTTTGTCTACCTGGATCAGTTTTCCAGGAATAGGCATATCTCATCAAGAGCAGGCGGATCGGGAAGTATATATGGATATGTACCGGCACGAAGTGGGCCTACCCAATCACCAGAATTATGACCCCAAAACATACGATGGCGGCACCCAAAATTGGGCGATTGTGCAGGATCATCGCGGAATAATGTATTTTGGAAACAACGAAGGCGTGCTAGAATTTGACGGCCTGACCTGGCGCAAAATCCCGATGCCCAACGCCTCAGCGGTGCTATCGCTTGCGGTGGGCAAAGATAATCGTATCTATATCGGGGCAGAAGGAGAGTTCGGTTATTTAGCGCCTTCGCCGATAAACCAGGGTGGTGAGATGCGCTACGTATCGCTGCTTCCGTACGTTAATGAAGAAGATCGCCAGTTTGGAAATGTGCGAAAAACCCTGGCAACTTCGAAAGGGTTGTATTTTCAAACGCCGGAACGGCTTTTCCGGTGGCCGGAAAATCAATACCCGGATTCTATGCAATTAAAAAATGGCAAGCCCTCCTCTTCGGGAGAAAATCCATTAAAAGTCTGGCGGCCAGCTAATAAGTTTTATTTATCCTTTGTCGTGAACGATAAATTCTATGTAAGAGACCGGAATACGGGGCTAATGGTGATGATAGAAGATTCGCTGCAATTAACGCCC
>CAXHHS010000038.1:0-16781 GCA_964015645.1 uncultured bacterium | reverse complement strand
AGAGACAGGCTTCTCCCACTGCTACATATTCGATTTTATCGCTTTCTTCCTGAATTACATAACCCCCTTTTCGAACAATTGCTCCCGCTACTCCACCGCCATGCTGCAAATGGGAGTTAGCGGCATTCACGATAGCGTCGACAGCCTCTACAGTAATATCTCCCTGCACAAGGCTTAGCGATTTACCGTTCTCAAAATTTTTATTAGCGATTACGGTGTTGGCCATAATACCTCCTTACAAGTTTGCAAGTGATCTAAAGTTCATTTTCAACTTTAGCACACTTTAGTCATTTTTAACTTTCAAACTTATCAAATGCTATTTTAAACACAATCATTCCACAGGAAAATTCTACTATATGATTTCGAAATATAACCAGGAATTCCTTAAGGAGAAATTGGAATGTTGAAATTATCCACGGTGAAAATCACTTTGTTAATCGGGATTCTTTTGCTATTCTTTTGTATCAATCTGCATGCGCAAAAACCCGTTTTAAAACAACAATTGGAAATTACCCCTCAAGAGAAAAAGGCGTTCTATCACTATATAAATAAAAGAGTTAGTAAGGAGGATGGAACGCCGCGGGCGCTGTATCAAGTAAATTATGCTGTACAACCTGATACGCCGGAAGCAATGGCTCGCCAGTATCTGCGGGAAAATTCCCGGCTGTTAACCATTCGCGATGCGGCTGTGGATTTGCGCCATATCGTAACCCGTGAAACCCCCGGCGGATTCCATGTGCGCTTTCAGCAGCAGTTGAACGGCTACCCGGTGTACCGGGGCGAAATCGTCGTTAACCTCAATCGCAAGCACCAGGTTACGTTTGTGATGAACGGGTATCAACCGCAAGCAAAATTAACTTCGCTGGCTTTCAAGACATCCCCGGATGATGCGGAAAATATCGCCAAAAACTATCTCGGCATCCGCCAAAAGCCGTTGTATGAAAATCGCGAAACGGTGGTTTATCATGCCAATGGGGAGACGCGGTTGGCACATCAAATCAAAATCAGCACCATCGAAGTGCCGCGCGGTGAATGGGAAATATTGGTCGATGCCCAAACCGGGGAGATTTTCAAAGCGGTGGATCACACGCTTTTCCATAATTCCTCCAAAAGCAATGGAGATAAAACAACTGCCACTGGCACCGGATGGGTATTCGATCCCGACCCGTTAAGCAGGTCCGGGGCGCTTTACCAGGCCAACGGCCAGTTCGGTGACAACAATGACGCCGATTCCGATTCGTTAACCGCTCAGCTCATCGAAACGGCTTTAAATGACATCACGTTTCGCGAAAGCGACAGTTTGTATCTTCTCGATGGCACGTATGCCGAAATTCTGGATTGGGATCAGCCTTTCAAAGGCGAATTCAGCCAGCCTTCCGACACCTTCCATTTTACCCGCAACGATGATGCGTTTGAAGCGGTAAATGTGTATTATCACATCGATAAATCAATGCGCTACATCAACGAAACCCTGGGATTTGAGCTGATGCCCTACCAGTATATTGGCGGCGTAAAAGCTGATCCCCACGGTTGGAACGGGCAGGATCAATCCTCCTACGCCATTTTCCGGGGCCGGTTAACTTTTGGTGAAGGCGGCGTTGATGACGCGGAAGATGTGGACGTAATTTTACACGAGTTAGGCCATGGGTTGCACGATTGGCTTACCAATGGCGGCCTCTCACAAGTAAACGGCCTTAGCGAGGGCTGCGGTGATTATTGGGCACAATCGTACAGTCGCAGCACCGGCTTTTGGCAGCCGGGAGAACCGCAGTATAATTGGGTGTTCCATTGGGATGGCCACAATCAATTTTGGAGTGGCCGGCGTACCGATTACACCGCGCAGTATCCCCAGGGCCTGGTAAATCAAATCCACACCGATGGCCAAATGTGGGCATCCACTCTTATGAGTATTTGGAACGAAATTGGCCGAACGGCAACAGATAGGAATTTTTTGGAATGCCTGGCGATGACCAGTTCTTCCACCAACCAGGAAGACGCTGCGCAAGCCTTTATCCAAGCGGATTTAAACCTGTACGGCGGCGCTCACCTGGGTGTTATCCAATTTTGGTTCGAGCAGCGCGGGTACAATATAACAGTGCCGGCGCCGACCATTACCCATATACCCCTAACTGACAACGAAGATTTAAACGGCCCATACGTTGTAAACGCAGAGGTTAGCGCGACGGCAGCAGTGGCGGAAGTAAAACTGTTTTACGGCACAGACAGTGTTTTTAGCGATACGCTCGATATGGTTTGGAATGATAGCGTTTACACCGCTGCAATTCCCGGTATGGGCAATAACGCCCGGTTCAACTATTATATTTTTGCCGCCGATAGCAATGGCCTGGCTGCAACCGATCCGCCAAACGCTCCGCAAGATTTTTACGCCTTTGCTGTGGAGGTGGACACCGTTCTCCCAACTATTCAGCATTTTTCCCTGGGAAACCAGGCATTCCGGGTGTGGCCGGCATCTGTAAGTGCGACAATCACGGATAATATTGGCATTGCATCGGCGCACGTGGAATATACGATTGGCGATAATGGCGCAAGCGGTTCATTCGATTTGATCCACACCGGCGGCGACCTCTATTTTGGCAGTTTCGATATCGATACCACTGCCCTCGCAATTGGCGATACGATTTCTTATCGAATTATTGCCGAAGACGCCTCTGCGCTTGCCAACCGGGCCATTTCACCGGCAGAAGGATTTCACCGCTTTGCCATTGTCGATGCAGCCGGCGTTATTCTAATCGTCAACGATGACACTCTCGCCGTTAAACATTCCAATGTAACGGAAAAAGGTCGTTTTAGCCGCGATTATAACAAAAACCAAATCGGCGCTTCCGCAGCAATGATGCAAGATTATTTAGAATCCATTGGGTTTCTCACTGTTGTAGAAGATATCCAATTCACCAACCCGAATACCTGGGAACAGTACGATTTGATCATCTCCAGCAGCGGTTATAATGATAGCCCGGTTGCCGATTCCCTTTACCGCCAGGCATTGATCCAATGGGTAAGCAACCCGGCGCACAAATTACTCATCGAAGGCGGGGAAGTCGGTTATGATGCAACTACCGCTCCTCACTATCCGGATTTTGCCGCTAATGTTCTCCATTCCAATGCCTGGGAAGATGACAATGGCGGCCCCTTGCGACTAATGGCCGGGCGCGAAAATCACCCAATGGTAACCACCCCGCACGAGTTGCCGGATCGGATGTTTATTGTGTTTTCCGAATGGCCCAGCCAGGATATGGTAAATACCATCAACGGCGCATACACATTATACGATACCCAGAATAAAGCCGGATATGCCGGCATTTCTATTTATGATGACAATTTGCATCCGGGCAGTGCGCAGATTGCTTTTTATGCCTTCAATTATGCCGAGATGTTCGACTCTACCAATGCCCGCAACTTGTTAGAAAATACGGTGGAATATTTGTTAGCGCCGGAAAACATTTTGAATTCGCCGCCATCGGATTTCAATTTGATCAGCCCGATAAACGGTGATTCGCTGGCAATGGCAGATACCATTCAATTTACCTGGAACACCGCGACAGATGTTGACAACGATACGCTGGATTATACGCTTCATATTTTTAGCCGCTCAAGCAATATTCGTGTCGAAAATATTCAGGATACTACTTTTCAGTTTATTGGCAACGATTTGACGCCGGAAACCATTTACCAATGGACAATGGAGGCCAATGATGGCGAATTGGCTACTGCCAGCAGCGATACATTTTCGTTTGTGACGCCGCCGGTGGTTGGTATTGCAGATATACCAAACGGATTACCCGCGGAATTCGCTTTGTACCAAAACTATCCCAACCCATTTAATCCCACAACCGCGATTCGTTATGATTTGAGTAACAGCAGCACGGTATCATTAAAAATCTTCAATGTTCTTGGTCAGGAAGTGCGCACGCTGGTGAATGAAAAACAATCAGCTGGTTTTAAAACCGTCGCCTGGGATGCCCGCGATAATTTCGGCAATCCGCTCGCCAGCGGGATCTATGTCTACAAATTGGAAGCATCGGCGTCCAGGCAAAATTTTGTACAAACGCGGAAAATGATATTGCTACGTTGATGTGACTCTTTGCGTCTTCACGATTTTGTGTGATAACAGCCTGAAAATGTGTCACCTACTTTTTTTGTAAAATTGAGCAATATTGGTTACTTTCATCGAAAAGATGAAAGGAAAAAATGATTCTGATAACCGGGGCTGCCGGCAAAACAGGCCAGGCAATTATTCGAGCATTGCTTAACCGTAAGCAGAAAATTCGAGCGCTGGTGCACAAAGAGCTGCAAATCCAACCAATCCAAAACCTCGGAGTGCAAGAAGTACTTGTAGGCGATATAACCTCCCAAAAAATAATAGGAAAAGCGCTTAAAGGTATAAAAAAGATTTACTATATTTGCCCGAATGTCAGCCCGGATGAATTTAAGATTGGCAAGATGCTGATTCAGGCAGCCAAATCTGCTTCCGTCGAACATTTTGTTTATCACTCGGTATTTCATCCTCACATCGAGTCGATGCCCCACCATTGGCAAAAGATGCGCGTTGAGGAATACTTGTTTCAATCCGGTTTGGCGTATACCATTCTTCAGCCTGCACCCTATATGCAAAATATATTGGCTCATTGGGATGATATTGTGAATAAAAGCCGGTATCCAATCCCTTATTCCGAAACGACTCGCTTAAATATGGTTGATTTGGAAGATATTGCAGAAGCAGCGGCAACTGTTATCAGTGAACCTGGCCATGAAGGCGCCATTTATGAACTTTGCGGCGCTGAAAACCTTTCACAAATTGAAGTAGCTCAAATTTTAAGCCAGCAGTTGGGGCATCGCATTGATGTTAAATTTATACCCATTCAAGAGTGGGAGGCCAATGCCCAAAAGAAGGGATTAGGCGATTATCAAGTTAAAACGCTCATCAAAATGTTTCAATATTATGATCGGGTTGGATTCTTGGGGAATTGCCGTGTTTTGGAATGGTTGCTTCAACGGCCGCCGAGCAGCTTTACTGCTTTTTTGAAAAGAGTCATGTTAGGCTAGACACGCTTGTAAACCTCCCGGAGGTTTTAAGATAAATTTTAAGCCAAAATAGAGGCTTAATAATCATCAAGCGCCCTAAATACGCTATATTTGAACCTCCGGGAGGTTGTGCTACACCAAATAGGTAGACGTACTCTCAACCCAAATGTCACATTCCTGCTAAGATTAGCGACATATTTTATAGCTATCCGAGCACCCGTTTTCTTAACGTATTAACAAAAAGAAACGGGGACTACGATGGAAGAACTAAAGCAATTCGCATTTACTCTCTGGATTTTGCTGGCATTTACCTCTCACCTGTATTGCCAGAATTTTACCAAAATTATTCTCACCGATGAGAACGGGTTTTCCGAAGGCGGCAATTGGATCGATTATGATAATGATAACGATCTGGATTTGTTTATCCCCAACAACCCAAGAAGCCCGGCATTGAATTTTCTGTATCGCAATAATGGCGATGGAACATTCTTGAAGATCAACGATGGCATTGTCGTAACTGATATCGTCATGACTGAAAGCGGTACCTGGGGAGATTATGACAATGATGGCGACATAGACCTGTTCGTTGCCGATGGTGGATTCGATCTCCCAAGATTTAATTCGTTATATAGAAACGAAGGCGGTGGGGTATTTGAAGAAATAACTACAGAGCCTATTTCAAACGAATTAGGGTATTCGACTTCATCAAGCTGGGGAGATTACGACAATGATGGTTTTTTGGATTTGTACTGTGCCAATTTTACCGACCCAGGTAATACACAGCTTGCCGCACGACAGTTTTTGTACCACAATAATGGTGATGGAACTTTTTCAAAAATAAGTTCAGTACCTGTCGTGACAACTCGTATTGCCAGCTTCGGTATGAGTTGGGGAGACTACGACAATGATAATGATATCGACTTATTTGTGTGCGATTTTTGGGGTGACAATGTTTTATATCGAAATGATGGCAATGGAATATTCGTTAGAATGCTCTCCAACCAGGTTGGTAGTATTGTAGCTGATGGCGGCGCATCTATCGCCTGTAGTTGGGGAGATTATGATAATGACAATGACCTGGATCTATTTGTATCTAATTTTGGGAGTAATAATTTTTTATACCGGAATAATGCCGATGGCTCATTTACGCGAATTGTAAGTGGCCCGGTCGTTACAGATGGCGGGCTTGGTGAGGGAAGTGGCTGGGCAGATTATGACAACGATGGCGATTTAGACTTATTTGTTTCAAATGGGCAGGATTCTAACCCGGTCATTAATTTCTTTTATCGCAACGATGGAAACGGCACCTTTGCCAGAATTAACCCGGGGAATGTTTTTAGTGATGCAGACGTAACAGCCGGAATTTGCTGGGGCGATTATGATAACGATGGTGATCTCGATTTGTTTGTAGCAAAGTTTCATGGCGATCCCAGTACGATCTATCGGAATGAAGGGAATAGTAATAATTGGATCAATATTAAGTGCATTGGCACAGTATCGAATAGAAGCGCAATCGGGGCAAAAGTTCGCATCAAAGCAAATATTGATGGTGAAGAAATCTGGCAGATGCGGGAGATTTCCGGCCAAACCGGCTATAATGGACAAAACAGCTTGCGAGCAGCATTTGGGTTGAAAAATGCAACGGCAATCGACAGCGTATTGATTGAATGGCCTTCAGCAACAGTAGACGTTCTAACAGATGTAGCTGCGAATCAATTTATTACAGTTCTGGAAGGCAGCACAATTACAGCAATTAATGCCGGATTTCCTAATAATAATCCCCAACAATTTGTATTACATCAAAATTACCCTAATCCGTTCAATCCATCTACAACGATAACGTATCAACTTTCGACAGCCTCAAAGGTGAAGCTGAAAATTCATAATTTGATGGGACAAGAAGTCGCTACTTTGGTAAATGAAAAACAATTAGCCGGGCTTCACTCTGTAAAGTGGGATGGAACGGACAACCGGGGAAGAAATGTAACCAGCGGACTGTATTTATACAGGTTAGAAACGGATGGGTTTGTGAATGTGAAAAAACTTCTCTTAGTTCGGTAGCAAAAAAATCATATACTGCAAACGGGCACAATCTTAACTTTTGTCACAGAGGCCTTAGCGCAGCGAAGTCGCAGCCAAATAGTAATTATTTTTTAGCCACTGATTGACACTGATCTTCACGGATAGATTTTAAAGTTAAAAAAATCAGTGTCAATCCGTGTGCATCCGTGGCTGAAAATTTTTAAAACGTTGTTAAAAAAACAAGTTGCTACGCGTTTGCATCATAGAGATTTTATAAGTTATTTATTTTCAACCCTCTGAGAACTCTGTGACTCTGTGGCTAAATTGTTAGATTTGTTCCCGTTTATAGTATAGCTACTTCAATTCGGAATAGCGAAAACAATCAATCGTATGATCGTTGACCATTCCGGCAGCTTGCATAAACGCATAACAGATTGTGGACCCCACAAACTTAAACCCGCGCTTTTTCAAATCCTTGCTCATCGCGTCCGATTCGGCGGTTTTTGCGGGAACCTCTTTTAAGGTTTTCCAGCGGTTAACGGTGGTTTGACCGTCCACAAATTGCCAGATATATTGATCAAAACTTCCAAACTCCTGTTGAATATCGAGGAATGCCTTGGCATTTTGAATCGCTGAATTAATTTTGAGCCGGTTGCGTACAATTCCAGGATTAGATAATAATTCTTGAAATTTGCGATCATCATAATTCGCAATTTTGGCAGCATCAAAATTATCGAACGCTGCCCGGTAGTTATCTCTTTTGCGCAGAATCGTTATCCAGCTTAAGCCGGCCTGCGCTCCCTCCAAAATCAAAAATTCAAACAACAAGCGGTCATCGTGAATTGCTACGCCCCACTCTTCATCGTGATATTTCTGGTAGAGCAAATCTCCCTTGGGAACCCATTCGCACCTGGTTGCCATGCGTTATTTCCTTTTCATTATTGCCCAACGGTTTTATCAAATTGGCAAATTCCGAAAATGGTACCTTCCACATCTTTACAATACGCTAAATACCCGACGCCCGGAATCGGCATTTTTTCAACGACAACCTGCCCGCCATTACTTTTGACCTTATCGGTAAACTCATCGACATCCGGCACCTCTATTGTATTGACAGTTCCGTTAAACATTTCGTTCGGCTGAAAAATACCGCCATTTATTCCATCACCTTCTTCGCCGGTATTCACCATCCAATACGGTTGGGGGCCATCCCACTTGTTAATATCCCAACCAAATACATTTTTGTAAAAAGAAACAACTTTTTCCGGATCATTTGCACTAATTTCAAAATGCACAACTCGAAACATAATAACCTCCTTTTGTTATACGGTGCTCTGATTAGATGATTGAACGAATGGCCGGAACCCGCCATACACCATCCGTTCAGCATCAAAGATCGGCCTCGATGTATTCGTCAGTGGGTTGATCAAATCCGTCATCCTTGGGTCGGCTGCGACTCTTTTATTTGCAAGATCACGCGCCTCACGAGATTCGAATGCGACCCATCCAAAGCCGATGTCCGTCACTAGCCGAGCCGTAGTGCTAGATAGACACCAACTGGATCGCGGATAACGGCGTACTTTTCCTCGGCGTACTCCCTAATGACTTCACCACCACCCTCGTTTACTCGTCGAAGACTTTCAACAAGATCGTCAACAGGTAAGTGAATCAGCCAAACCGATGGGATACTATTTTGTTCACTGCGAAACTGACGGATTTCCGCTGCGGCAGACTCATTGTCAATATGCATCTCAATTATTGCGGCATGCCCTTCGCTATCCTCGGTCTCAATGGACTTGGCGTTCCATCCCACAACCTGTTGATAAAAGTCCCGACTCGACAAAGCGTCTGAAACGGTCAACGAGAGCCAGGAGATACAGCCGAAGCGTTCATTCTGCTGAGTGCTGTCTGGCTCGCCAGGCACAACCGGAATAATGCCGAAGGCTGCCCCAACCTGATCGGCAAGAACAGCCCATTGGCTTTGGCCACCATCGGTTTTGGAGTGCATAAGTTCTTTGCCTCCCATGTCAATCGCACGTGCAACGCTGATGGCGACATCAGCAACCTGAAAGTGAGGCATCCACTGCAGCGGCAAAGTGTTGTATTCGGGAGTGCGAGCCCCGAGGCCGATTACCGGTGTGCCCAGGTTGTTCATCAGATCATCACGCCAGAGTGGGGCGTCGCCCGTCGTGAGGATTTTAGAGTAGAACGCGACTTCACGCTCATGATCAGGCACCGCAATATCGGTGCTGAGGACACCACCAACGCCGTGGACAAATGGGTTTCGCATTACTTACCTCCTTCGGGGTTCTTTTAGTGAATCAGCCAAAGTCTACGCGAATCGATCAACTCAGCGGCATAACATTTATTATGCAGCAACCCTTAAATAGTGCGCCCAGTATCCCTGCCACTTTCCGTATTGATTTGCAACATTTGAAATACCGTGAAAGATATTATCACCGTAAAATTTTGCAGCGGATGCGATTAACCGTTTATCGACAACCGGGGCTTTTTCCATTCTTCCAAGCCCGCGCAGCATAATAAAATTAGCAGCCCATTCACTAACCCCTTTTAAACTCATTAACCAATTGCTTACTTCTTCATATGGCGCATTTCTTAAAAATTCTTCTTCGATCCGATCAAAGGCGCGGGCAATATAATTTATGCACTCGGCTTTATAATCGTCTTCCAAAAGTTTGGATAACTGGCTAACGGTTTCGTATGCTATTTGAAACGGCTCAGGGTAGGCTCTTAATTCTGCGCCTCTCACGGTTACGAATGATCCGAATTCCAACATCAATTTTTGCTTCAGGTCCTTCGCAACAGAAAAAGGCGTTTGCTGGCATAAAATAGTCCAGCAGGCATTTTCGAATGGCGTTAAAAATTTAACCTGGTGATACCCATACAGTTTTTGAATAACCGGGTTAAAGTTTAAATCGCTGGCGCCAATTCTATAAAACGATTCAAGATTATCATACAAACTGAGGAAAAAACTGGTGCGATCCAATACTGCAAATTTTGCTTGCTCTGAAATCGCTTGTTCCGAAATCAGAAAATATTCTAATTCCGGCTTTCCAACTTTTCCGGTTGCTTTCACACAAAAAACAATTGGTTGACCATCAATGGAGATCGCTTTCATTAAAGAGCGATCCGTTAATACTTGATCGGTTTTTGTTTGTGAAAATAACTTTAAGAAATACAATGATTTATGAAAATCAAACGGAGGGGTCGGGTGTAACGTCCCTTGCGAAGAAAAATATGTCATTTTACCACCACTCAAAACTCTCTAATAACTTGAATAACCGTTCCCAATATGATAAAACCGGGCGTATATTGATCTAATATCATCGATTGCCGGTCGGGTGTATTGCATTCCAGACGAATTCTATTTTTACTGCGAAAATATCTTCGAATAAATACTCTTTCGCCCAATTTGGCAACAATGATATCGCCTTCGAAATACCGATTCTTTCGCTGAACAATCGCATAGTCGCCTTTGTGAATTCCGGCATCTGCCATTCGGTTATCCGGGATTGCCATACTAAACCGGTCGGAAATCTCCAATCGCTCATTCGTAACCATTTTGTCAATATTTCCAAATTCGCTTTTATCGATGCTGTCTATAATAAACTCAATTCTCGGCAGGTTGAAAAATTCTTCTCGGCTGGCATCAGTATTTGGAAATTTTAGCAATTTCATTAATTCACCATATCGCGGATTAGGCCGACAACATTTCCCTGGATTTGCCATTCACTTTGCGGGTGAATATCAGGATAAACCGGGTTTTCGGCTTTTAAAAATTTTTTATTATCGCGGTTAATCAGGCGTTTTACGGTAACTTCATCACCAATTAATGCGACGACAATTTGCCCGGGATTTCCGATATTGGTTGATTTGACAATCACCAGATCACTATCCATAATACCGGCATTTATCATACTATCACCCTGGACGCGCAGGGTAAAATAGCGCCCTTCTTGCTTTATCATGCGGCGAGGAACGCTGATGTATTCTTCGACATTCTCTTCCGCCAAAATCGGGTAACCGGCGGAAACACGCCCCACTAATGGAAGATCAATAATATCGGAAGCCGGTTGGTAGCGTTTATCCAGAATGCGAATGCTGCGGGCAGTTGTTCCGGTTTTTTCGATAAAGCCTTTGCGCATTAACGCTTCCAGATGGCGCACAACACCGTGTTTGGAAGCGATTCCGAACGCATCGGCAATTTCCTGGTAGCTGGGAGGATATTCGTTTTCCGTTAAATATTCCGAGATAAACTTGAGAACCTCTTCCTGGCGATTCGTTAGGCCTTTCATAATAACCTCTGTAATAATTCAACTGAGTGTAATTCATTATCAATAGTAAACATTTTGCCATTTGTAAACAAAAGTTCACGTCAATAATAAAACTATTTTTTGCATTTGTCAAGCATAAATTTACAAAAGATACAGATTTGTTCACTACTGAAATTGCCAAAAACGGGCAATTTTAGAAATTTTTAAAGATTTGGGGGGCGACATGTTAAAGAAGTGCGTGGTGTAGAATTGAAAGATATTGCTAAGAGACTGTTTGGAAATTCGCCACAAAGTCACCAAGACACCAAGTTTCATAAAGAAACATTAAAATCCTTCGTGAAACTTAGTGACTTCGAGTCTTAGTGGCATGTTTTTCGATTTTTCAAACACGCTCTAAGATATTTCAAAACGGGAAAAAAATTAAAAACCACGTCTTCCGATGGAATCTTTTTGGGCGATGACGGTAATTTGGCCGCCGCTGCGTTTAAAAGGAATTCGGTTATATTGGTTGTTAAATTTTTGAAAATCCGCACCGAGGCTTTTAACCAGTTCCGGGGAGAGGGCATCTTGAGAAATCCATAAGAAAGGGATCAAAATGTAATCGCCCTCGGAAAAGAAGTTCGGTGAGATTTTGATTTCGGAGTGCGATTGGTGTAATCCGTTTTCAAAAACCTGTGCTTTGGGAGATGCTTCTACTGGCATCAGGGAAAGGGGAAAACGGCTATCATCATTCTCCAATTTTTCTATCAAAAAGAACATGATAAACTGGGAGTCCGGCCCGCTTTCCCGGAATTCAAGTTTATCTACTAGAACTTCTACAGTCGTTGCAATTCTTAATGTGCTATCGAAAGATGTTGGTATAATCTCAGGATTGATTTCGGTATGAACGCTCGCTAATTGCAATAATTTTTTGGTCTCTTGAATATTTCCTTTTTCATCTATATCCCCGGATGCATATAAAAATTCACCATTTCTGATGATTAATTTGGTGGTTTGAATTTCATAATTTGCAATATAATAGTATAGGTTGAAGGAGCCGGTAATGCCGCCTCCCGGTTGATCGCTGCGCGAGGGGAGCGTTAAAAGATATTCGCCATTTCCGTCGGAAAGTGTGCCGGTGTTTATACCTTCTAACCATATATAAACGCCGTTCGGCTGCTCGGAATTTTCCAATTGCACCGTGCCGCGGATCGAGTTTTTTGATATGATTTCAGGTTCATCCGAGAATGGATTTTCCGTGCAGGCAGCAATAAGATAGCACATTACCAAGCTCAAGGGGAATATGAATTTCGGGAGTGTTTTCATAATGAGGTGTTTTACTATGAAAGACCGTTTGTGTTTCAATTATCAAAAACTCTGCTTTACAAAATTGCCACGAAGTCACCAGGACACAAAATTTCACTAAGAAATGTTTATAATTTGGTGAAACTTTGTGATTTTGTGTTATAAAAATGAACTTTTGAAACAGCTTCTAAACGAAGTGGTGGAGAGATGAGGTAATTTTTTCCCCGTATTAATATTGTATTCCGAGGGTGATGTAGTATCGCCGGTCCCGTAAGACCAGTCCTTCTAATTGAAAGTCATCATCGGCAATATTGCGCAAACTGGCGTTTAAAAAGAGTTTGGTTTTATTGATGGAAAAGCTTTTGCTAAAATGAATATCCATATTTGCAAAAGAGGGAATGCGAACCTGGGAAAAACCGCCGTTCAAATTCCGAATTTGAGCAACTTGTTCCCCTTCTTTGAAGGCGAAAAGTTGAAACGCATAACCGCCCTCGTTAATGCGGAGATTAAACGTAAATTTGCGGTCGTGTTTAAATGGAAACGTTGCGGCATCCGAAAAAAAGTAACGGGAAGCGCCAACCTCGAAGGTAACTTTGTTGCGGAAAAGAAAAAGACGTTGTTTTGTTTCCAAACCGGTGATGCTGGCCTCGGGGACGTTATCATAAACGGCTATGGGAGTGCCGGGCAGAAAAAAACTGCGAAATTTGTTTTTATAATCATTGCGAAAAACATTCGTGGTAATCTGCCAGCCGTAGATGTTCGAATCACGGACTTCCCTGCTAATATCGATACCAAGCTCTACACTGCGATTTTTTTCCGGCGCTAACTCGATATCACCGTCAGATTCAACTGAGAGTAATTCGCGGGTACTGATTTGCTGAAGCAGCGTGGGAAATTTTACATTATTGCCGACATTAAAAAAGGCATTAAAAGCGGTTTTACCATTGTTCCCGGCAACGCTGGTAGAGAGTTTGAACATGCTTTCTTTCCAGGTGGTTTCGGAAATAATGTCGGAGATGCCGCGAACCGAAGTGCCGCCATCGTGGAAATTTGAATTAAATTGTTTGTCTTTGACCACATCGTAACGAAAGCTGAAATCAAAATTAAATCGTTTTAAAAAGTCGGATTGAGTCGGCCCTTTTAATTTGGCAATGGAAATGAAACCGTGGTTGATCCGCTTTAGCTCCGCCGCTGCAAAGCTCGCCGGTTGTTCGATAAACAAAATCCGGTCATCACGCAAATCCAGCTTGGCATTTTTATGCTGGTAACCAAGCAGCAGTTTTAGGTTCTTAAAGTAAAATGATTTATCGGCATTAAAATGCGCCGCCCTGTTTTCGATCCCCCGCGCTAAAAAGCCGGAATCCGATGGTAAATCGAAAAAGCGCAAAAATTGGTTTTCATCTAACCATTGAAAAGCGCCGGAAAGGGAGATGTCTCTCAAATCGCCAATATTTCCCGTATAACGTGCCGAAATCATCTGGTTAAAATTGTTCAGTGTTTCGCTGTTGCGCTCGTTTTCGTAATCAAGATCGGAGCGGAAATACATTAACCCTAATGATGACGTCGGATAACCGGCAGCAGTCTCCGAAAAATTGTAGGCAAGGCTGGCGGAATAATGTTGCGAATCGTTTTTTAACAATCGCTGGCCTTCGGGAGCATCGGCGTACTGGCGTTTGGAGCTGCCCTGTTTTGCGCTGGCGCTTCCGTGTAAATTACCGATATTCTTATAAAGATTAAGCCCCCAATCACCGGTATCAAAAGAACCGAATCTCTGGCGAAAATGAATATTGTAATCCTGCTGCGCTCGCGGGATCACATTGATAACTCCGGAAAACGCTTCCGGGCCGTACAATGCCGTGTTGCTGCCTTTTATGACCTCCAATCGTTCCAAATCATTTAAATCGATCAGAGAAATATCGAAGACATTATCCAGCGTGTTGTTCATCCGAATGCCGTTGTAAAGCACGATAACCTCGTCCGGGTTACCGCCGCGGATAGAAACCGTTTTTTTGCCGCTTAGCTCTTCATCTACTTGAATGCTGTGATCCGTGCGTAATAGGTCGCCGGCATCGCTGTAACCGTGCAGGTCGAAGCTTCGCGAATTCAGGATCGAGATCGTTTGGGGAAGGTCTTTTTCTATTTCGAACTGTTCTTCAATTGATTCTACTTCCACAATTGAGGCGAGAATAACGCGCTCCTGCAAATGAATTGTTTTTTGAGAAAGCACTTCTTCAAGCACTAATTGCAAAGTATCGTAAGCAATATGTTGAAAGGTGACGATCATATCCGGTTCCGGGCGAACAACCTTTAGTTTAAATCGCCCGGCAGCATTGGAAACTGTACCGATATTCAATTCTTCAATAAAAATGTTAACGCTGGAAATGTCGCGGTGGGTATTGGCATCCCGTACTTTGCCTTCCATGATAATATCCTGGGCAAACAAAGGGCAAAGGCAGGCTAACAAAATATAAATCGCTAATAAACCGTAATACTTCAACTTCCTAACTCCATCGAACAGTAATTGTATGTTAAAATGTAAGGTTAATTGAAACCAATATAAATATTACTGTTCTCAATTTATGTAAATTCCAATATCAATCGGCTTAAAAAAAACACAAAAACAATACCACTTTTTTCAAAAGATCGCATAAGTCTTAGAAAATAAAAGAATTACAAAAAATCATCTATTGTTTTTAGTAGAACAATCCGAGCAAAAGTTTCCCAAACAGATGGGAAATTGTTTTCCTATAAAATAAACTTATACTTTCACAATAACCCCATTAAGTATTACCTTGCAATTGCTTTTTTACGATAAATTTCAAATAAACTTATTTTGACTTCAAAAGGGGTAAACGAAGATGCCAATTTATCACAAACTTGGAAAAATCCCATCAAAACGCCACACAATGTTCGAAAAACCCAACGGAGGATTGTATTATGAAGAATTGTTCGGCACAGTTGGGTTTGATGGCATGTCTTCTTTGATGTATCACATTCATCGCCCAACGATGGTAAGCGAGGTGAATGATTCCAAAGATGTTCGCCCTCAAATCGCAGTTGAAAAAAATATAAAAGCACGGCTACTAAAAGGGTTTCAAGTTCCTCCGAAGGATGATTTCCTGGAAAGCCGGATACCGCTTTTGGTAAATAACGATATCCATATTGGCCTGGCTGCCCCGCGAACCTCAATGAACAATTATTTTTACAAAAATGCCGATGCCGATGAATTGCTATTTATCCACCAGGGAAGCGGAACACTGCGCACTTTGTTCGGAAATGTTTCATTTGAGTACGGCGATTATCTTGTTATTCCGCGGGGGATGATTTATCAAATCGAATTCGATTCGGAGGATAATCGTCTATTGTATGCTGAATCTTTTCATCCACTTTACACACCGAAACGTTACCGCAACTGGTTCGGCCAATTACTGGAACACTCACCATTTTGCGAACGCGATTACAAATTGCCGGAAACACTGGAAACCTACGATGAAACCGGCGAATTCCTCATGAAAATTAAAAAAGAAGGGCATTTGCATGAATTGGTTTACGCTTCCCATCCGTTCGATATTATTGGCTGGGATGGCTATAATTTCCCTTACGGATTTTCCATTCACAATTTTGAGCCGATTACCGGGCGAGTGCATCAGCCGCCGCCGGTACACCAAACGTTTGAAACCGGTGCTTTTGTAGTTTGCTCGTTTTGCCCGCGATTGTACGATTATCATCCCAAAGCAATTCCTGCGCCTTACAATCACTCTAACATCGATTCCGATGAAATGCTCTACTACGTTGATGGCGATTTTATGAGTCGTAATAATATTGAAAAAGGCTATATCACGCTGCACCCCGGCGGTATTCCGCACGGTCCGCATCCCGGTGCTTACGAGCGCAGCATCGGCAAAAAATCAACCGAAGAGTTAGCGGTAATGATTGACACTTTTCGCCCTTTAATGATTACCGAAGACGCCCTTAAAATTGACGATGGAAAATATTACCAATCCTGGTTAGAGCCGGAAATGATTGGTAATAACAATCAGTAGAATAACTTGCCGGATTTCGGATTTCGGATTTCGGATTTCGGATTTCGGATTTCGGATTTCGGATTTCGGAAGTTGCAAGTGTTTTTTCTAAAAT
>CAXHHS010000037.1:0-16996 GCA_964015645.1 uncultured bacterium | reverse complement strand
CGAGATGCAATGGAGTCTCGTGGGCTCGGAGATGTGTATAAGAGACAGTAACGAAAGTGTGGCGCTTTGGAAAAAAATCGCCACGCCCGAGCCGGCAAAAATGCCTTCTTTCGAGCAGTTCTGGCAGGGGTTGGAAAGCCAAATCCAAAGCGGCACCGCGCCTTCTGCCAATGTGGTTTCATTAGAAAAACCCCAACAAAAGACAACGTTTTGGAAAAACGGTTTACAACCGCGCTGGCTGGCTGCTGCGGCTGTCGTGCTGGTACTTATTAGTATAATAGCCATCTTCCGGGTGGTTTTCCAAACGGAGGACGGGCAGGTTTACGCCACTAAAAATGCCGAGTTATTGAAAGTTGATTTGGCGGATGGATCAGCAGTGGAGCTAAATGCGGCCAGTCAATTGAGATTTGAAAACGGAGAAACGCTACGCCTGGCAGTGCTCTCCGGGCAGGCGTTTTTCCGGGTAAAAGCCGATGGGCGGCCGTTTGTGGTACGAACGGAAAATGCCGAAATTCGTGTGCTCGGCACCCGCTTTGATGTGCATTCTCGAAAAGGGGACACACAGATAATGGTGGAAGAAGGCCGGGTATCCTTTTCATCTTTAACAACGCAAGACACAACCGCCGTGCAACTTGCCGCCGGAGAAAAAAGCATCGCTCGCGGCAAAACCCCGCCAACTGCCCCGGAAACGGTATCACCGGAACGAATCGTAAGCTGGCGGCAGCAAACCCTTATTTTTGAAGACACACCACTCCTGGAAATTGCCGAAGAGCTGCAACGCGTTTATGATGTTAACATTACGATTGCTGATAATGGCCTTCACGCAATCAAAATTACCGGCACTTTCGAAAAGCAACCGGTTGAGGATATTTTGGAATCGATCTGTTTGATTTTGGAGCTCAAATATAAAGTTGAGAATGAAGAATATGTTATTTCGAGGTGATAACATGTTATGCGTTTAAAAGTGTATTGTTTGAAGGCTAAATCTCTAATGAAAAAAGTTTATAAAGCAAAAGCATGTAAAAAGTGTGGACAACTATTTTCACCAAACAGTTCGACAGGTACACATTGCGCTGAATGCTGTACTGTAATATGCCAAACTTGTGGGAAGAGATTTAAGGTTTTACCCGGACAAATAGCAAGCGCAAAGTATTGTAGCAGAGAATGTCATATAAAAGGTAGAAATACAATTGTTTCGCATATTTGTAAAAAATGTGGACAACCTTTCAAATCCTCTTCTGGAACCAGTAAGTGGTGTAATGAGTGTCGCACCATAACATGTCAAACTTGCGGAAAAAGATTTCAGATATCTCCTGCGTATTTCAAAACAAAAAAGTATTGTAGCAGAAAATGTCAGATAATAGGTAAAAGAACAATTATTAACCATATATGCGAAAAATGTGGAAAACATTTTGAATCTACCTCTGGAACTAGCAAATGGTGTAATGAATGTTGTACCGTTAGATGTCAGAATTGTAATAAAAAAATTAGAATTAATCCCTATAAAATAAATACTACTAAGTATTGTAGTAGAAAATGTCTGGTACAAGGGAGAAAAATAAGAATCTCCCATATTTGTGAAAAATGTAAGAGATCATTTGTATCAGTTTCGCCAAATAGTAAATGGTGTAATAAATGTTGTACCGTTATTTGTCAAATTTGCAATAAAGAATTTAGAGTTAAACCAAGGAGGGTAAAATTATCAAAATATTGCAGCAGAGAATGTAGACGTAGATCGGATATGAATTATGTTTGGAAGGATGACGATCTCGATTTTATTAAACAAAATTATCCCTATCAAATATCGATGAGGGAGTTGGCAGAAAAATATAATACATCTGAAAGTGCTATAGCTCGAATTGTGGCTAAGTTAAATCTACCGAAATGTCCTATTGAAATTAGGCAAAAACGGGTTGGAGATGCACAAAGATATTGGACTAAAGAAAGAATAATCTCAAAAATAAGAGAGTACCACAAGAAAGGGAAACAGTTAAATGTATCAAATATTCAAAAAATAAATGGTAGTTTACATTATTGCGCTTCTCAGAGGTTTGGAAGTTGGAAAAATGCGGTTGAAGCTGCCGGATTTGATTACAAAGAGATAAACTTGTACTCTAAAAGAATTTCATGGACTAAAGAGATGATCTTAGAAAAAATAAAGCGATTAAATGATCAAAATGTGGATTTAATGGCAAGTAATATCAGAGATAACCATACCGCTTTATTTATTGCTGCTCGCCGAGAAAAAGATTTTGGTTCATGGGAAGCAGCTATAAGAGCTACTGGGCTAAACTATGAGGAAATTTGTGGAAATAGATGGGGGCAAAAATACCAAGGGAAAGATGGAAATCTGTATTTTTCTATCATTGAGGGAAAAGTTGGTGATATTTTATTCGATTTAGTAAGTCGAAAACAAATTGTTGATTATGAAACTCAAGTAAGAGTAACTAAAAAGAGAAATTGGACATGTGATTTTGTAGTTGAAATGGTATCGGGTGAACAAATATGGCTTGAAGTTGATGGACTTGAAGATTCAAGGAAAGACGGAGCTTATAATAAAAACAATGAAAAAATACATTACTATGAAAAGAAAAATTTCAATTACTGCATTGTAACTAACCCGCAAGAAGTTAAAGAAAAATTACGTTTACCTGTTCATGTTAGCTAAACTTTAAAGATCTTTCTCAATCTTTCAGCAAGGCAACGCATAACTAGCGTATCAACTCGATGTGCGAACTCTCAATTGCTGGTTATACTTGGCGTTATGTGTAAAAGAGAACTGTAATGGCTGAAATTTGGGGAAAATATAAAAGGAAAGATAAACAATTATTGTTATTCCTCCAATTTGCCGGTGTAACAATAGTGAGCATACACAATCGTTGTGAGCCATTAAAACATAAGATATGAAAAATACAATTCTAATCTTTATCCTTTTATTTGCAAGTATTTCCCTGTTTTCTCAAACAGAGAAAACAACCCTTCCGATTTCGATTGGCTACTATGGCCCTTATCTTATCCAACCGGGATTAAAAATCGGAACCTCCTTTAATTTGAAAGAATGGGGAGTGGAAAATTCTAAGAAAAACGAAGCGAGCACAAGATCGCAAAGCTTCTTTATAAGCCCTCAAATTGGACTTTTTACAAAACCTGAAGACCACACAAGTTTTATCATAAATGCAGATATCGGCTACCAGGCAAAAAAGATATATTCGGCTTTCTCAATCGGTTTGGGTTATTTGGCAGAATTCGAAATAATTTCTATTTCACTCAACCTGGGTACCGGAGAGATAGATAGAAAAAACCGGGAGAGGAGAGATTATTTTGTACCTACAATTAATTATGAATTGAGCAGCGCGATAAATTCAAATATAAGATGGTTTTCAAAATTTTCGTATGGCAGGAAAATATCATCAAAAGTAGAAAATTCAGCGATTTTTATTATTGAAATAGGCATAAAGCTTAACTTAAATAAAATCAAATATTAAGAAACTGTAAAAATAAATTGTGAGCTTTGTTATTTGCAGCTGTCTCTTCAGCTAAGGTTCATGCACAAGTTTACATTGCGATATTTGTAAGGAAATGGTGCTATTGATGTCACCCCGCCGGGGTTCTAATATTTTGGAGGAAACCATTTGCTATAAACATGCCACCCCTGCCGGGGTTAACAATACGCTTTTGTAACAGCACAATCTGAAAACCACGGAGTGGTGACATGTTTATAGTAATGCAATTTCTTTTCTTCCTTGAAACTCCGGGGGAGTGACATGTCATCTTGCCGTAGTAGTCAGCGGGTAAAGATGTGTATAAACCGTAGCCGAAGGGACGACCGAAACTCAATTTCACAACTTGTTTTTTATTGATCCTAAAGAGTACAAATATGACCAGAAGAGAATTTATAAAAAACAGCTCAGCTCTCGGAATCGGGTTTCCGTTTATTTCTTTACTTTTAGACGCCTGTAGCAAAGACGACGTATTTATGAATGCTTTTGACGTGAATTTTTCCGGTAAAGTCTTAATTATTGGCGCCGGTGCTGCAGGGTTGACAGCAGGGCATATCCTTAACAAACACAATATCGATTTTGAGATCATTGAAGCGTCTTCCGTATTCGGAGGTAGAGTAAAAAGAATTGATAACTTTGCTGATTTCCCTATTGACCTCGGGGGGGAATGGATACATACCGAGCCTTCGATCTTTGCAAAATTACTGAACGAGCCGGCAACAAACGGAAATATTGAACTGATTCGATACAGCCCGGACTCCATCTATACCTGGCATAATAATAAATTAAGCAGCCACAATTGGGCCAGTAATTTTTATGGCGAATACAAATTCAAGAATTCTACCTGGTATGGTTTTTTTGAAAAATACATTGTGCCAAATATTCGTGATAAAATCATATACAATACGCCTGTTAACGAGATAGATTATTCAGCCGATAAAGTTTTTGTTAAGAGTATCAATAATGACACATTTGAAGCAGATAAAATATTGGTTACCGTACCTGTGAGCATATTAAAAAGCAATGCCATCCGCTTTTTACCGAATTTGCCCCCGGAAAAAATGAACGCATTAAATAATGTCTATATGCCTGATATTTTAAAAGTATTTATTGAGTTCTCCGAAGATTTTTACCCTGATATCCTGCTCTTTGGCGGTTTATTCGATTCGGATTCCCAAGATAAAATATTTTATGATGCTGCATTTAGAAAAGACTCTAATCGAAATATTTTAGGACTATTTGTTATCGGTGATCAGGCATCCGTTTACGCAAATATGGATAGCGAAGAAGAAATAATAAACACGATAATTGCTGAATTAGATGAAATATTTGATGGTAAAGCATCCGCAAAATACATAAAACATATTATTCAGGATTGGACGAAGGAGCCGTACATACAAGGGTCTTATGCCCATTTTGATGGCTCTGAATCCGAAACAATCGAAATACTATCTCAGCCGGTCGATAATAAACTATATTTCGCCGGTGAAGCGTATGCAGCAGATACTGCGACGGTTCACGGTGCGGGAGAATCTGCTTATTCGGCTGTAGAAACAATATTGAACGGTTGATAGGAATTATAAAAATACCACACCTGTTAATCGTCCTTTTAATTATTTCCGTTGCATCACACGCTTGTCAAAACCAAAAAGGAACTTATGTCTGTAAACCTTGTGATCTCTCTTGTGATAAATTACTATTTTCCGAAGCCGGAATATGCCCGCATTGTAAAATGCAACTTATGTTGAAAATTCAAATGAAGTTTTATTAAATGAAGAAAACTCCACTTTCGAGGTGAATTCGAATGCAGAGAATGGATTTTTAACGATTTTGATCGATTATTTGAAAGCGTTGTTGTGGCGCTTAATTCTAACCAAACCGAATATGATGTTTTCGGGCATTCCGCCGGTGGGCAAATTTTACATCGGTTTGTTCTGTTTCAGCCGCATTCAAACGCAAATAGAATTTTGGCTTCAAATTCGGGTTTTTACACGTTACCTGACTTCAATTCGGAGTTACCCTTTGGTATCAAAAACACGCCGCTAAGCGAGGAAGATTTAAAATCTTCTTTCAAAAAACAGTTGGTGCTGTTTAACGGAGAACTTGATAATGAGAATGAAAAAGGCGGAACTCTGTTGCGTTCTCCTTCTGCTGACAAACAAGGTTTACACCGATTAGAAAGAGGCAGGTTCTTTTATAATGCAGCGAAAGCAAGGGAAATGGAAGTTACGTTTAATTGGGAATTAGTCATAATACCAAGTGCTGGACACAATCATCGAAAAATGGGGGATGCGACGGCAGAATTTTTGTATGGAAAGAATGAATGAAGAATACCCAAGACTTTAATTTTATTGCCTTACTCAACTTGTTGATTTTCATCTGTCTTTCTCTTCATGCTAGCGATGCTGAGAAAATATCGCTTAAATTAAACAACGCCCCCTTAAAAACCGCGCTCAAAGAGATTTCTCGGCAAACCGAAATCAATTTTGTTTATGCCAGTTCCGCTGTTGATTCAGTGACTGTAAGCTGCGACTTTACGGAAACACCACTAACGGATGCGCTGCAATCGCTGCTGAGACAAACCAAACTCACTTTCCAGCGAGCGAATCCAAAGCAAATCCTCATCTATAAAAAGGCGACAAAAAGTGAGGATGTTTCCGGAAGCGTAATCGACGCCCAAAGCGGAGAGTCACTGCCGTATGCCAATATCAGCATTCGCCATACGGTGAACGGCGCTAGCGCTAATTCCGATGGCCGCTTTGTGCTCAAAAATGTACAAAGGCCCTGCACGCTGGATGTTCATTATATCGGCTACACACCGGAAATGGTGGTGCTTTCGCCAGATCGCGCACTCAATGATGTTAATATTGCGTTAAAGCAATCAACCATCAATCTAAAAGGAATCACCGTCCGGCCGCGGCAATGGGAGGCATTCGAGATCGCCCAACCGCCCGGGCAGTTGTCTATTTCGCCCTACCACTTTTCCGACTTGCCCATTATCGGCGATTTGGATATTTCCCGCTCTTTGCAATTGATGCCCGGCATCCAAAATAGCAGCTACGGTGGTTCGGGGTTGCACATCCGCGCCGGGCGGCCTTCACAAAACCTGGTGCTGCTCGATGGTATGACGCTTTATCACATGGACCATTCCTTTGGATTTTTCAGCGCCTTTAACGCCCAGGCCATTAAAGATGTGCGGGTTTACAAAAGCGGCTTTCCAGCGAAATTTGGCGGCCGGCTTTCCGGTGTAATGGAGCTGACGGCAAAATCGGGAAATTTTCATCGTCCGCGGTTGTCGGTCGGGGCAAATTTGATGAGCGCCCAGGCGGTCCTGGAAATTCCTTTGGCCGGCCACGGGGCGTTATTGCTTTCCGGACGGCGGTCGATTACCGAACATATTCTCAGTACGTTGCAAAATCGCGTATTCAACACCATTTTGAACGACATCTCTCCCTTTCATTATGATGACAGCGTGAGTATTCTGAAACCTGCGCGCACCACGAACATGTCTTTTTACGATGGCATCGGAAAACTGACGCTGACACCGTCTCGAAACGACATCATAACCTTGAGCTACTACCTGGGAAGTGATGACATCAACAATGTAAGTGATTACGGTGATGTTTTGCTCTTTGTTGATGATTCGACATTCACCACTGAAAGAGAGATTGTGGAACAAGAATCACGTTGGGGAAATTTTGGAATTAGCGGGCGATGGTACCGGCAATGGCGCAATTTGCAATCCATTGCCCAACTAACCTATTCCGATTATTTTACCCGCTTTAATATCGCTGAAAATCTTTTTGTCGAGATTGCTGATGAGGATTCAAGCATCGTTACTATTCCCGGGGAAACTCGTTATGATAATGATGTAGAAGACCTGACTTTTCGCCTGGATAATAATTGGCAGCTTTCCGAGCGCCAATCCCTGGAGTTTGGCCTTGCCTATACAAAATCGACCATTTCGTTAAAGTGGAATGGCTACGCGTATGTTGAAGAAGACATTGCCACCGATGCTTATAATCTTGATGAAACCGCCACTTTATTATCTGCCTATGCCGAAGACACCTGGCAGCCATTTGCCAATACGCGCCTGCGGGCCGGTCTGCGCGCCAATTATTATGATCCTTCGGATTTTTCTTCACCGTCTACCAAAATCGATTGGGAACCGCGGCTTTCTTTCGAATATCAATTCTCAAAAAACTTGCTTGTGAAAAGTGCCTGGGGAAGATTCTACCAGTACATCATGCAGTTTGGTGATGATTTCCAGTACATCGATGGGAATGTTTCCTGGATATTGGCGGATCGCGATGGGCTGAAGCCCGGTTTCTCCGAACATCGGATTTTGGGATTACAATATCAGTATCGAGGATTTTTGTTTGATGTGGAATTTTACCATAAAAAATTGGAAGGAATTTTTGAACCTTTCAACTACCGGCAATTTGTCAGTCGAGATACGCTTGCTGATCCCGCAATACAACGTGATGGCACCGCCAGCGGCCTGGATATTCACATTCGCCAAAATACCGGCGCCTTTACCGGGTGGCTCAGCTATAGCTACAGCCGGGCGCGCATGAAAAACGGAGCGCTTTCTTATCCCGCTGACCAGGATACGCCGCACGATTTAAAGTTAGTCGGTAGCATTGGCATTGGCGGATGGAACCTCTCCGCTACCTGGCAATATGTTTCCGGCAAACCTTACAGCAAACCCGATCTCGAAATAGACATCGACCCCGGCAGCCAATTTCGAACTTATGTCCTCCTCGCCCCACAGTTGCGCAACACCGAACGCCTGCCTGCTGCACATCACCTCAATCTTAGCCTTACGCGAACATTTTCTAACTCCCGGTTTAACGGTAAAATGGGTGTTTCGATATTCAATGTTTACAATCGCGAAAATACCTGGTATCGCTACTTCACCGTTCGCAATGGCGAATTAGCCCCGGTTGATGTGCGCATGTTTGGCCTCACGCCCTCCTTGTTTTTGGAAATAAAGCTTTAACCTAAGTTCCGTATGTAGATTTAGTCGCGAGTATAAACTACATTCCCATGCCGAATGGTCATCCGAACATGATTGACGCCATAATGATAGGGCAAATATTGGTAGCCGGGAATATCCAGCAAAATGATGTCTGCCGTTTTACCAACTTCCAGCGATCCGGCAATTTTCTCTTGTGCAATCGCTTTTGCTGCCGTGAGCGTGGCCGCCGTGATGCTTTCTTCCGGCGTCATTTTAAGGTATAATCCGGCGATGGTGAGCATCAATTGCATGTTTTGGGTCATGCTGCTGCCGGGATTAAAATCGGTGGCCAGGGCAACATCAAGCCCGGTTTCGATCATTTTCCGTGCCGGGGCGTAACCGGATTTGCCCAGGAAAAATGTGGTACCGGGGAGCAGCACGGGAATAACACCCGCTGCTTTCATTGCCGCGATGCCTTCATCGGAGATTTTAAGGAGATGATCGGCGGAAATTGCCGCTACCTTCGCCGCTAATTCCGCGCCGCCGGTATAATGAAGTTCGTCGGCGTGTAGTTTCGGGATCAAACCGTGGTCTTTTGCCGCTACTAAAATCCGCTCGCTTTGCGCGATGGTAAAAACGTTTTTCTCGCAAAAGACATCGCAAAACACTGCCAGCTTTTCTTCCGCCACTTGCGGGATCATTTCGTTGATGACTAAATCAACATAGCCATCGCGGTTATCCTGGTATTCATCGGGAACCTCATGTGCGCCAAGAAAGGTGGGGATGATGGTGATAGGCAGCATTGTGCTGAGTTTCTTTAACACACGGAGACTTTTTAACTCATCTTCCACCGAAAGCCCGTAGCCGCTTTTGGCCTCAATGGTGGTGGTGCCATATTCCAGGAATTTGCGGATGCGGTGATAACTTAGCTCCACAATTTCATCAAACGAAGCCTCGCGAAAAACCCGCACGCTGTTACGAATCCCACCCCCGGCAGCAGCGATTTCCTCGTAAGACTTGCCGCGAATGCGCATTTCGAATTCCCTTTCCCGTGTTTTATAAAACACCGGGTGGGTATGCGGGTCGACGAATCCGGGAAACGCCCAGCAGCCGTTGCCGTCAATCGCTCGCGCTTCCGGGAATTGCTGCCAAAGCGATTCTTTCGTATCAATCGCTTTGATAGCTTCACCCTCAATTGCGACCGCAACATTTTCTTTTACCAGCAACTCACCGTTACCGGAGTCCATTAGCGGCGTAACAATTCCGCGAATATTCTCTAAGATTTTCACCATTTTTTACCTTACCGCTATTAATTACCTGCTGAGCCGTTTTATTGAATTCCATCTTAATTGCGCAATAAGTAAATCATGTATAAGAGGTTGATTCAAGCGTACAATTGGTTTTAAATGATACATCTGGCTTACTCCCAATGTCTCCGATCCACAATTTGGACAAACAAACGAAAATTCCTCTTCATACCTTAACAAGTTTTTTCCTAATTTTTCACCCGTTTCTTCAAAAGTTATTTCGACATTTTGAACGTGATCCTTTTTAAGGTCTCCTAACTTAATACGTATTCCAAATCCCTTTAAAAATGTGCTTTTATTTGATTGTAATACAATCATCGTTGAGCCGCTAGCTTTCAACGAATCCAAATGATCTCTTATTTCATGTTTTAGAGCGTCCAGCTCTTCAATTCGTGAATTTAAGTCAGCATATTTCTCTGAAAGATTACTTCGCTCTGTTTCGAATTGATGTTTAGCATTCCCAATTGCACGATCAATTTCTTCTTTGTTTTCTCTAATATTCTTTTTAATCTCTTCCCTTAGAGTTTCCTCTAACAATTCAAGCCTTACCAGAGATTTCAAATTTTCTTCCCGGTCGCTTATAAGTTTATTCCGTTCATCGCCAAGTTCATCATCAAATCGTTTAATATTCTTCAAATTTTTATCCAAAACACTATCGGCTTTAAATGCTTTCTTTTCCATTGACCTAATTTTAGCTTTTAAATCGTTCCAATCATCATATCCCCAGAACCCTAAAATTGCAACGGCCAGAACTATCATTGCACTAACATAAACCATCGCTTTTCTATAAACGATAAAAGCGAGTCTATCCGATTCTTTTTCGGATAAAGTGGCGTTCAACTCTTCTTTATTCTTCATTGGTTACCTAACTTAATTTTCATTTACTAAATAGCGAATAATTGTTAGAAAGTAAACTGCTAATTCATATCACGGCTTCTCCTTGAAGCGAAATTTAGGGCCAATGTTACCGGTACTATTCACTTCTATTGGGCAGCTATCGGAACCCGGTATTTCTCCAGCGACCGACGGTTGCGGAAAGTATTGCGTTACGATTTGTACCTGCTCAGCCACTTCAACGCTGCTAATTTGCGCTACTAATGCCAATGCTTCATCCAATGCTTATATCAACGCACGATAGTATGAGTTTTAGCACATCAACAGAATCCGTGATAATCAGAATGATTTACAGCTCTCGAAGGTTTCCGAAAGCCGAACCTTCTTATCTCTTCCTCATATTTAGCCCCAGGCTGTCGATTGTCTCGCGCTTCCAGGTGATCGGCCTGGTTGAACGACCGTGGCGATTTCCATCAGTGGGAATCGATGGGACGGTAATGCCGAGAAGCGCGCAAACCCGTTCGATGCCCGCTTTCAGCTCCATGCAGCGGCGTTGATGATCGAAACTATGGAGCACGATAATCTCATCGACTTCCCGGGTGTAACGGAGCTGGCACAAGACATCATCGAACCTGCCATCGCTCCGCATCGGCCCCCGGAGGTGATCTTCTTCCGGCGGTGGAGTTCCGGCTGCAACCCATTCATCAAAGGCCATGGATTGGTAGCTCGCGGAGCCGGCAACGTTACGGTAGAACTCGAAAAAGGAATGCGCCCGGTCCCAGGTATTTCGAACAACAACAAACTTCGTATAGCGCCGCCACTCCGCCGGGTATATCGCCTTGATCACCCGGGGAATGTTGTGGTTGCTAGTGCCAACGCGCGGGTCGTTCGGATTTTTTAGATTCTCATCGCCCACCAGAGCGCGCTTGATCGAGTAGGTCGCGGTCTTGGGGTTCTCTACAAAGATAAATTTTCGTCGATGGTCGATCATGATATTAGCCGCAGTGGTTAGTGGATTGATCCAAACAATTATCAATCATATTGCACGATCTATGCAATTATTTTCAAAGGGCAACAAACCAAATGAAATATCGATATCAATTCCACTTAAAATATGTTTTAATAGTAAAAGGTTGTTAGTAACAAAAGATTCATGCAAAAGATTTCCTAAACTTTTAGCACTCTAAAATCAACCGGTAAACCTAATATAGATACGGAAGGCACTATGTTCAAAAACTATATCAAAATCGCCCTGAGAAATCTTGTTAAAAGCAAAGCAACTTCTTTCATCAACATCATCGGTTTGGCAGTGGGGATGGCCTGCTGTTTGATGATCTTTTTGTATGTCAACCACGAATTTTCCTACGATACGTTTCATGAGGACAGGGAGCGCATTTTCCGGGTGCTGACGATTGACGAAGCCCTCGGCGTTAGCAGCAACCTGGTTGGCATTACCTTGCCGCCATTAGGCCCGGCAATTCAAGAGGCGTTTCTGGAAGTAGAAGAAGCCACGCGCACACTGGGCAACGGCCGCAGCTTACTAACCTACGGCGAAAAAAATATTTACGCCCAGGATGTCATTTTTGCCGAACCATCGATGTTTAGTATATTCGATTTTGAATTAACTGCCGGCGATCCACAAACAGCATTAAGCCGGCCATACACCGCTGTTTTCAGCGAATCGATGGCAAAAAACGTCTTTGGTGAAGACAATCCACTTGGACAAAGTTTTGTGATGGATAATGATAATGAAAATCCCATCGAAGTCGTCGGTATCGTAGAAGATACGCCGTCAAATTCTCATTTTCGCTATGATTTGATGGTGTCGCTTTACCCGGCGGAGCAGGATAGCAATATTGCCCAATTTTTGGCATCCTGGGGCACGATTGCGATGCGCACTTATGTTCGGTTGGATGATCCTGCTTCCGAGGCGGTTGTAAACGCCAAAATGGAAACGCTCATCCGCGAGCACAATGTCAGTGATAATTTCAAAGTGATTTTGCAACCGTTAAAAGACGTTCACCTGGGATCCAAAAATATTCTTTTTGATGGCTACAATCTTAACAAAAGCGATATCAACTACATTTACTCCCTGGCAGCAGTGGCGATTTTTGTTATCCTGATCGCCGCTTTCAATTTTATGAATCTTTCCACCGCCCGCTCTACCGCCCGTGCCAAAGAGGTGGGAATGCGGAAAGTGATCGGTGCGATGCGCTTTCAGCTCATCGGCCAATACCTCGGTGAAACTGTGCTGGTTTGCTTTCTTTCATTATGCCTGTCGTTGGGATTATTGGAGATTTTTGCGCCATACCTAGATCTGCCGATTGAAGGCAGTTACACGCTGCATTTGTTTAGCGATCCGTTTATCGCCGGTGGAATTTTGTTAGCGACGCTGCTGATCGGCTTGCTGGCCGGCAGTTACCCGGCGTTAGTTTTATCCGCCTTCCGCCCGGTGATGGTGCTGAAAGGCAGTTTCCGAACCAGCAAAAGCGGCATTTGGCTGCGGCGAGTTCTGGTTGTGATGCAGTTTACCGCCTCCATCGGAATGATCATCGCTACGATTTTAGTATATCAACAATTGAATTTTATGCGCAACAAAAATATCGGGTTTGACCGCGAGCAAGTGCTTGCTATCAGCCTCGGCGACCCGGCGGTTCGGCAAACTAGCGAAGCGCTGATCAACGATTTGAAACAGAATGCTTCGGTCGTCAGCATCGCCCAATCGACCACGCTGCCGGGGCGCGGGTTTGGCCGCACAGGAATCCAACCGGAAGGCGCAGCAGAGGATGATGTCTGGATCGTCAGCATTATGGCCTTTAACGATCAATTTTTACCCGCGATGGGAATGGAAATGGCAGCGGGGCGCAATTTTTCCCGCGAACACCCCAGCGACCGCGAAGAAGCCATTTTGATTAACGAAGCAGCGGCGGAAGCCCTGGGTTGGGACTCATCAATCGGCAAAACCATCAGCCAGGGTGGAACGCCGCGCACGGTTATCGGGGTGGTGAAAAATTTTCACTTTGCCAACATGCGCCACAAAATCGAACCGCTCATTATGCGCTATAATCCCGATCCGCTTGGCACCCTAAGCATCCGTATTCAAGCAGGGAATATTCCGGAAACGATTGCTGCGATTCAATCCGCCTGGGAAAAAATCAACCCCAGCCATCCGTTTGAATATTCTTTTATTGATGACGAATTCGAACAGCTTTACCGCAGCGACCAGGGGTTTGCTCAACTGGTTATTAATTTTACGATTTTGGCCATTTTAATCGCCTGCCTGGGGTTGTTTGGTTTGGCAACATTTTCTGCCGAGCAGCGCACGAAAGAGGTCGGTATCCGTAAAACGCTTGGCGCATCCGTTCCCGGTCTTGTAGCGCTGCTTTCTAAAGAGTTTGTCAAATTAGTGGGAATTGCTTTTGTAATTGCCAGCCCGCTCGCTTATGTTTTGATGAATGACTGGCTGGCAGATTTTGCCTACCGCATCAACATTGGGTGGGAAATTTTTCTCCTTTCCGGCATCCTGGCATTAATGATTGCGCTGTTGTCGGTTTCCTACAACGCCATTAAAGCAGCGCTGGCAAATCCGGTAAAAACATTGCGTTATGAATAAGTCGATTTCGGATTTATGATTTCGGATTGCGGATATATAATAATATTGCAGCGGATAAAACGTTAGCCAAAGATATTCGAAATTTTCCAACGGATATTTGAATTCCGACCCTTCGGAATAAAAACTTTATTATTTCATCCGGCACGAAGTGCTCCCTTCGGGATTGGATTTAAATATCCGTTGGAGAAAATTTAGGAAGGATAAACTTTCAGACTTCATAATGAAGAATCAATGAGCAAAAAAAGATGAAAAGTCAACCCGGGGGGAAAGTGCTTTCAAAAATTGCTCGCAGGGGATACACAATATTTTGTTTAACAGCAGTTTCTCATCGCCGCGATATAGCAGTATCGTTTGGCTTTGGGGATAATCTTTTTGAAATTCATTCAGCGAGCGCAGGTCTTCCGGGCGAATGCGATTGGAATTTTTTACTTCGATGGCATAAATACCGGTTTCTCCGTAAAGAACAAAATCAACTTCTACGCCGGAACGCGAACGCCAGAAAAACAGTTCGTAGGGGTGATTTCGGTAGGCATTCCAGGCGCGAAGGCTTTGCCCCACTAATCCTTCCAAAGCTGCGCCGCCAATTTCTTCCGGGCGGTCGAGAGGGCCTTTGGGGCGCAAATTTTGAAATACACCGCTATCAAAAAAATAGAATTTCGGATGGGCCACCAACTTTCGCTGCGCCCGTTTGGAGAAAACTTGCAGCCGAAACGCGATGAGAATATCTTCTAAAATTTGGATATAGGATTCAACCACCTTGCGCTCAACGTTACATTCCCGCGCGACATTGCTAATGTTCAACAGCGAGGCATGGGAGAAACTAACCGCCTCTAAAAAACGCGAGAAGTTGCCGATGTTACGAACCAGCCCCTCAAGCTGCACTTCTTCGCGAATGTATAAAGAAACGTAAGCGTTCAGAACATCAGCGGGATCATCCGCGAAAATAACAATTGGCAGCAGGCCAAATTGCAAAACACCATCGAAAGCAACATCGACGGTTAGTTCCGCTAATAAAAACGGGTGAAGAGTTCGCAACAATACCCGCCCGGCAAGTAAATTGATACCGGCCTTTTTTAACTTGCGAGCACTGGAACCTGTGAGGATAAATGCTTTTCCGGATTTTTCTTCGATCAAACTATGGACGGCGCTCAGAATTTCAGGAACTTTTTGTATTTCATCAACGATGATGATATTTTTTTCGGGATTGCCGCGAACCAATTCGATAATTCGCTCCGGGTGGGACACATAGGTTCGAAAAACGTCTGGTTTTAATAGATCGATCCAAAGCGCCTCCGGGTAGTCATGCTTTAAAAAAGTAGATTTCCCGGTGCCGCGCGGTCCAAACAGAAAATAACTATTATTCGGTGCTTTAAAAAATCTTGGAATATATAATTCCATTTTGCTCCCTATTTTGGAGTTGGCGCTTCCAAAATTACAGGGTATAAGCAAATTTGTCAAGATAAATGTACGGAGGAGACAATGTTCGCAAATTATATCAAAATCGCTTTCCGCAATCTTTGGAAGCACAAGGTGTATTCGCTCATCAACATATCGGGATTGGCGATCGGGATTGCTTGCTGTTTTCTCATTCTGCTATATATTCAACATGAGTTGAGTTATGACCGCTACAATCAAAATATCGAGCGCATGTATCGCCTTATCGAGACGTTTCAATTGAGCAGCGGGGAAGACCAATATCCCAGTGCATCGTTTCCGGTTGCGGCAGCCTTGAACGAACATTTTGGAGAAGACATCACGGTTACACGATTTTACAAGGTGTTCAAACAAACGCCCTATCTTTCCTACGGCGAAAACCGGTTTTACGAAAGCAAATTTTTCTTCGCCGATTCCACGGTATTTGATATCTTTACGTTCGAGTTTATAGAAGGAAATCCGCAAACGGCGCTAAAACAGCCGTATTCGATTGTCATCACGGAAGATATGGCGCAAAAATATTTCCAGGGCGAACCGGCGCTTGGCAAGCTAATTCGTTTTGAAGGGGAGCTGGATTACAAGGTCACTGGCGTTATCAAAAATGTGCCGGAGAATTCCCATCTCACCTTCGATTTTCTTGCTGCGATGATGGATATGGAAACGGTCTTTAAATTGACCGACACGCCAGTGGATTGGCTAAACAGTATGTACTGGAATCCTTGTTACACATACCTGTTGTTGAAAGAAGGCGTTTTGCAGCAAAGCATCGACACGCAATTTCCGGAATTTGTGAACAAATATTTCCCGGAGTATATTCGCGATAAAATTTCCTTCCACCTGGAGCCTTTGGCGGACACTCATCTTTATACGGATACGGATGAAAGCATTGCCCAGCACGGCGATATCGTTTACATCTATATTTTCGGCCTGATTGCGGCGTTTATTTTGTTAATCGCCTGTATCAATTTTATGAATCTCTCCACTGCCCGTTCTGCGATGCGCGCAAAGGAAGTTGGCTTGCGGAAAGTTCTCGGCGCCTTTCGCGGGCAACTTATCCGCCAATTTTTGGGTGAGGCGATTGTTCTCAGTATTTTAGCAACCATCATTTCAATTGTGTTGATTGAGATGTTTCTGCCGCAATTTAATGCCATCGCCGGCAAGCAGATTACCCTTGATTACCTGGGAAACGATTTGTTTATATTAGGGTTGATTGCTGTTGCATTTTCAGTTGGAATTATTGCCGGCAGTTACCCGGCGTTTTTCCTTTCCGCTTTTAAACCAGTTAGCGTGCTAAAAGGCGGTCGATCTACGGGGGCAATCGGCCGGTCACCCTTGCTTAGAAACTGTC